>NZ_BAAFHD010000005.1:0-284594 GCF_054665095.1 Acidisoma sp. C75 | reverse complement strand
GCACACCCAGCACCCGGCGCAGCGCCGCCGCAGTGACATCGCCGCCAACCCGGATGGTCGTCCCATCCGCGAGCTTGATCTCGATGGTGGTGTCAGCGGACACTTCTAGTTTGTCGTCCTGCTTCGATGAAGACGGCAGAGCCTCCGGCGCGATGCGCATCGGCAGAAACCCAACGCTTGTATCCATCGGTGCAGACCCTCGCCGGGCCTGCCGCCGCCAGGTCCATATAAGCCCCCGGCTGATATCGTGCCGACGTGCAACCTCTGTCACGGTAACACCCGGCACCTCCAGCTCAGCCAGAACGCGCTGCTTCTCCTCTGACCGCCAGCGCCGCCGCCGCTCAACTCCGGTGATGATCTCCACCGCTGATCCCGTTCCCGTCCTTAATGCCGTTCTTACGAGCGGCGTTAAGATCACCCTGCGGATTCAACACCACAAGGCGGCGCTCACCGGGCGGATACAGCTTAAAGACCGGACGCGCTGATCACGTCGCGCATTGTTGTGGGCGCGCGGCCAAGAAGCGTTTCCAGCGTCGGGTCGGTGGCCGCGAAGTCGCCGCGCCGGGCGGCCACAAACACTCCAAGCAACATCTCCGCATAAATGCGGGGCAATCCAGCCGCGACCTTTGCCTCCATCCATTCGTGATCGGGAACGACTACGTGCCGTACCTCGCGCCCCCCCACTTCGGAGGCGAGCGCGGCCAGCTCGGCCATGGTCACCGCCTGCAAAGCCGTCAGCGGCGGGGTTACTCCCTCCCAGCGCCCCGCACCGGCCAGGATTGCAGCATCGGCCTCGGCCAGGTCGGCCCGCGCTGTCCAACTGATTGGGCCGTCCTCGGGCACACGCAGTTCGCCAGATCGTAGGGCGTCGCCTACCATGGTCAGGCAGCTCTCTGCATAGAAGCCGTGTCGCAGCGACGTGGTGGGCAGACCGCTCGCAGCAAGGTCCGTTTCGGTGCCGGCGTGCTGGTCGGCTGGCGCAAATGGCGACCTCCGGCGCGCCCCCATGTGGCTCGTGTACAGAATGCGGCCGACGCCAGCCTCTTGCGCCGCTTCGATCGCGGCGCGGTGCAAGGTAAGCGCTTCCTCGCCGATCTTGTCGACGGATACGATCAGGACATGATCGGCGCCCGCAAAGGCTCGGCGCAGGCTGGTCGGGTCGGCGAAATCGGCGGCCCGAACCTCTACCCCGCGCGCCGAGAGAGCCGACGCCTTGCCCGGGTCACGCACGCTCGCCACGATCCTGGCAGCTGGGCCGCGACGCAGCAGGCCATCCACCACCGCGCGGCCAAGCTGCCCATTTGCCCCTGTTACGACGATCATCACGTGGAGCCTCGATATCAGTGGAATGTATAAAATGATATCAATGATAACATTGCTATGCAACAGCTGGTATTGCCAAATCGATAGCGGTGATAGGATCACCGGATGACGGGTTCAGCAGCGAGCGATGCAGCACAGTCGGGTGTCCGGGAAAGGATCCTGGAAGCGGCGACGAGCCTCATCGCCACCGGTGGCCTCGCAGCCTTGACCACGCGGGCCGTTGCCGCCCGCGCAGGCGTACAGGCGCCGACCCTCTACCGGCTCTTCGGCGAGAAGCGCGGCCTGCTCGACGCCGTCGCGGAATATGGGCTGGCTGCCTTCATCGCGCAGAAGGCCAGCGCGGCGCCGCACCCGGATCCGGTTCAGGATCTGCGCGACGCATGGGATGCCTATGTGGCGTTTGGACTGAGCAACCCGGCCGTCTTCGCAATCATGAATGACATCGATTCGGCGCGCTCGCCCTCACCGCCTGCGCAGGCGGGGATCGCCATATTGCGTGCACGCATTGAGCGAATAGCCCGCGCTGGCCGCTTGACTATGCAGATAGAACAGGCGGTCGCATTGATCCATGCGACAGGCGTCGGGACGGTCGCAACGCTGCTGACGACGCCCGAAGAGAAGCGTGAGCGGCAACTGCCGGCGATTGCGCGCGAGGCCGTTCTCGCCGCAGTCGTGGCAGATCTTCCCGATCAACAGCCCGGCGGCCTTGCCCCACTGGCGATCGGACTGCGCGCGCATCTCTGGGCGGCAGAGGAATTGACGCCCGGCGAGCGGCTGTTGCTGACCGAACTGCTCGACAAGCTCGCGCAGCGCTGAGGGGTTCGGAATGTCGACGCGGCAACATGCCGCGGCCGGCAGTTCCCCTACCCCGTCACGATAATGCGCACTGGCTGGCGGAGAGCCGAGCCCAACGCGCGATTGAGACAAACGGCGCGACCAAGCGTCCGGGTGGGTGGATCAACTGCAGTGAATGATTTAGCACTACTTTGGCAGATGCTTCGGATTAGGCACCGTTTTGGTGTTCCCACGGCTCGTTTTGCGTGATTCATGAGTGGTCGGCCTTTGGGGGGCCGGCCATGGACGAGACCTGGAAGTTGGATCTTGAGCGCTGGCTCGCGCCCTTTCTGGATGCTCAGCGGCACAAGGTGCGGGCGCGGATATGTCCAGCCTATGTGGTAGGGCTGATCGGCGCAGGGGATCGCAAGAGCGTGCAGCCCATGGCGACGCGCGACGGGAATGTCGGCTACGGTGAAGGGCCGGCCGGCCCTTCCCGCCATCCCGCCATCCCGCCATCCCGCTCAGGTGAGCGAGAGGATTGCCTTGCCGTGCAAGGCACGCCGGCGCAGCGCCTCCAGGGCGGCCGGGAGCTCCCGCCAAGGCCGCACGGTCGCGACCGGTGCGTGCAGCTGGCCGCTGCTGGTGATGTCGATCAGCGTTGCCAGATCCGCGGCGATCGTCTGCTCAGGGCCTGAGGCATAGGAAAAGAAGGTGCGGATGGTGGCGTTCTCGGCTCCGATAAAATCGAGAAGGTCGTAGGCGGCCTTCTCCCCGGAGCTGTTGCCGAAGGACAGGATAAGGCCGCCGGGCGCGATCTGTTTGGCGGCCGCATCCATCGACCGGCCGCCGATCGATTCGAGGATCACGTCAAACCGGCGGTCGCACTCCCCGATGCTGCCGACCACCTGTCGCGCGCCGAGCGCGAGCAGGCGCGGCGCGGTATCGGCGGACGCGACGCCGGTGACGATCGCTCCCGCGCGATGGGCCAGTTGAACGGCAATTTGGCCGACGCCCCCGGACGCCCCGGTGATGAGAACCTTCCGTCCGAGCAGAGCGCCGCCGAGCCTGAGCAGGCGGAGGGCGGTCAAACCTGCGAGGGGGAGGGCGGCGGCGGCGGCGAAATCCACCGCCTCGGGAAGTTCGACCAGGCGCGAAACCGGCGCGGCGACGCGTTCGCTCCAGCCGGCGCCTTCGACAAGTCCGGCAACCCGGGCGCCCTGCTTCGGGCCGCTTCCGTCTCGCGCGGGCTGCAGGACGGTTCCGGCAATGTCCTGGCCCGGTCGCCATCCTGAGGGGCGATAGGCGAGCAAGGCGAGTTCGCCGCGATTGAGGCTGAAGGTTTCCACTGCGACGAGCGCCTCGTTTGGCGCCGGATGAGGCTCTGCGACGTCTTGCAGCGTCACGCCGTCCGCATCGTCGCGATTGTTCACATAAGCCAGCATGGTGCGTCCTTCCAAGGGTGGGGTGTCCTTGTTAATTCACGGCAGAAACGCTGATAATCCTGGTGAACCCCAAAGGACTCGTGCATCGGATGCAAGGATCGAAAAGCGGCTTCCGCTTGGAGGAGATCGAGGCCTTCGTCGCCGTTGCGGAGACCGGAGGTTTCAGCGCGGCCGCCAAGCGGCTCGGGCGCGACGCTTCGGTGATATCGCGGCGGGTCACTGCCTTGGAGGCGCGGCTCGGCATTCGTCTGCTCGGTCGCACGACACGCCAGGTCGCTCTGACCGAGGCGGGCGCCGCCTACCTCCGGCGCGTCCAATCGATCCTGACGGAACTGGCCACCGCGGAGGAGGAGGCGACGGATCGCGCGACGGCGCCGCAGGGCCTGCTGCGCCTCGCCCTGCCTGCGGCCTTCGGGCGGCGGTGGATCGCCCCGCTCTTGCCGAGGTTCCTCGCCGCGTATCCGGCGATCCAGGTCGAACTCAAGCTTTCCGACCGCTTCGTTGATCTTCTCGCCGAGGATTTCCATGCCGCGGTCAGGATCGGCACCCTGGCCGATAGCGGCCTGGTCGTCCGCTCCCTGGCGCGCGTCCGCCGGCTGCTCTGCGCCTCGCCCGCCTATCTGGCGGCGCAAGGCGAGCCGGCAACGCCCGAGATGCTGGCCGGCCACGCCTGCTTGGGCTTCACCGGCCTCCACTCCTGGCCGGCTTGGCCGCTGCGGCGTGGCGCTGCGCGGGTGCAGGTGCGGGCGACGGGCCAATTGGTCGCGGATGACAGCGAGGCGCTGGCGGCTGCCTGCGTCGCCGGCGCCGGCATCATGCTGGCGGCGGATTGGCTGGTGGGACAGGAACTCGCCCAAGGTAGGCTGGTGGAGGTCTTGCCCGGCTGGTCGGTGGACGAGGGCAGCCGCGTCGGCCTGGTTCTGCCGCCGGGGCGCTTGTTCCCGGCCAAAACCCGGGCCTTCGCGGATTGGATCTCGAACGAGTTGGCGCCGGTTCCGCCATGGTCACGCCGGAGTTGAAGACGCAACAAGCTTCCGCCTCCGGGGGCGTGGCGGCGAAGTGATCGGCCAAGCCTCCTCGAACGCTAGGAGAGAGACGAGCGGCAAGGTATAAAGACCGGTCAGGCGCCGAAGATCGCGCACCGGCCCCTTTCCCCTTGCAGCCGAACCCGCGCCGTTTCGTCCAACCTGCTGCGCCGCCGCTTCGTCTTCACCCTCGACCCGGGCCGATCGTGGTTGTTCTCTGCACCCCGCCGAAAATTCTTCGCAGGCGCGGGAATAGGCGCGCGGGCTTCGGTGTCTACGGATCAGAGCAACCTGAGAGAGACAGACATGAACCGGCCCTCCGTCCTCGCCCTCGTCGTCGCAGGCCTTGCCTTCTCTTCCACCATGGCCGTGGCCGCGGCGGGAAGTGCCGAGCGCGTGCGCGGCACCGTCACCGCCACGACCGCGCAGGAGGTGACCGTCGATACCGATGCGGGCAAGACGCTGCCGATCGCGCTGACGGGCAAGACCGTCTATTTGCAGGTTCTGAAATCCTCGCTCGATCATTTGCAGAAAGGCAGCTTTATCGGCACCGCGACCAAGGATGTCGGCGGCACGGCGGTTGCGCTGGAAGTCGTGATCTTTCCGCCGGCCATGCGAGGGGTCGGGGAGGGGCATTATGGGTGGGACAAGATCCCCGACACCACCCTCGCGGGGGGCGCGCAAACCAGCAGCGCGATGACGAACGGCAATGTCGCCGCCGTGTCGAGCACGCTGCCGGACGTCAAGAGCAGTATGACGAACGGCGATGTCGCGGCAGCCCAGGCGCAGGGCGGTGTCACGCATCTGGTCGTCACCTACAAGGGCGGAAAGCAGGATGTGCTGGTGCCGCCGACGGCGCCGATCGTGACCTTTGCCCCCGGCACCCAGGCGATGCTGACCAAGGGCAGCGCCGTCTTCATTCGAGCGACGAAAGACGCCTCTGGCCTCGTCGCCAATGCCGTCGTCATCGGGACGAAGGGCGTGAAGCCGCCGATGTGATCGAGGCCCGACCCTCGGCGCCGTGCCTGCCGAGGGAGGTTCCTGCGCAACCGGGAGAGCCATGATGCGCCAACAGCGACCGGCAAGGGCCGCTCATCCGCTTCCGATCCGCGTGATGCACTGGATCGGCGCCTATGCCATTGGCTGCATGATCCTGAGCGGATGGGCGATCTACGACGCCGCGCCGAGCCTGCCCTTCCACTTTCCGCACTGGGCGGGCTGGGCTGATGGCTCGGCGGTGCGCTCGCCTGGCATCTCAGCGCTATGTGGCTGCTCCTGGCCGATGGGCTCGCCTATCTGCTTTACGGGGTCGCGAGCGGCCATTTCCGGCGGGACATGAGCCCCCCGCCGCCCGCTGCGGTGGCGCGGGATCTCGCGGCCGCGCTGCGTCTTCAACTGCGCCATCGCATCGGCCAGTACAACGCGGTGCAGCGCCTGGCCTATGCCGGCGTGCTCGTGCTCATCATCCAGCAGGCAGCGAGCGGGCTTGCCATCTGGAAGCCGGTGCAGTTCGGCTGGCTTGCCGGCCTCTTTAGCGGCTATCCGACGGCACGCGGCATTCACCTCGCGCTCATGCTCGGCATCGGCGCCTTCATCCTGCTGCATCTGGCGCTCGTCGCCCTGCACCCGGAGACGCTCAAAGCCATTGTCGTGCAGCCAAAAGTGATGAGACCGGCGAATCATGAACGATCAATAGGTTTTGGTTGCCGCAGACTCTGAGACGATGCCATTTGGCGCGGGTGGGAAGGAGGTGCTGCCCTGTCGATGAGGCTCGCTGCCTCAGAAAGCTTCCCGCTCCCTGGTTTCCCGCGCCTCTCGGCCGTCGATCCGATGGGTGTCGCGCAGTCTTTGGCCGATGCCAGCGCCGCGATCGCCCGCCTCGACCAGGCGTCCGGCAGCCATCCACTGGCCCAGGCCTTGCTGTTCCGGACGGGCCTCGACGCGGTCCGCCGCATGGCCGCGGTCGACGGCGCGCTGATTGATCCCTGGCATCTGGCCGCCAGCCTCGAAGGCTTGCGGCTGCGCATGGACCCCTTCCTCACCATGAGGGACCGTGAGGACATCCGCGATCGGGCCCGCACGGCGCTCACCCTGCACCAATGGATCGTCGCGCCGGATTTCGATCAGGACAGCGATGTCCAGCGTGCCGCGGCGGTCCTCACCCGCCATTCGCCATCCCGTCCGCCCTGATCGCCGCGGCGATGGGCTTCCGCGCGAGGATCGACGCCGGCGAAAGCCGCGCGCCCGCCCGCGCGGCGCTGATCCGCTTCTGGCAGAAGCGCCATCTCCTCCGTTTGCCCATTCCTCTCACCGGCGCTGCCGCGCTCCGCTCCGAGCAGAGCTGGCAGCCGGATCTGTGGCTTCCGGCCTTTCTGCAGGCGCTCGACCGGGAGGCGAGCGACGCCCTCGATCTGCTCTCCCCCCTGGAGCGCGCGTGGTTTGCCGCCCGCAATGGGGTCGCCGGTCGTCGCCGCGATTCTCATGATGCGGCGGCGGTCGATCTGCTGGCCGCGACCCCGATGCTCTCGGCGACAACCCTCGCCGGCATCCTCAAGATCGCGGTGAAGACCGCGATCCAGATCCTCGATCGGCTCGTGGCCGCGGGGATCGTGGTGGAGGTCACGCACCGCTCGAAGCGCCGACTTTTCGGCTTGTAGAGGCTCGCACCGATACGGGAGATCGTTCGGCCACCCCGCCGCGCGGATCGCGACCGTGGTCGTGGGCGACCCAGAAAGGAGATTTGGGAGGAGCCCGTCGAAATCGCCGCGCCGCCGCCCCGACTGCCCCCGTTGTCACCCATCGAGCGCCAGGCTTTCGATTACACCGCGCTGGAAGAGGCAATGGCGCACCTCGAGGCCGTGCTTCTCCAGGCGCGCCGAGCCGCCGGCAGGCGCATCCCAGACATCGGTCCACTGGGAGAAACCCCGTGATGGTGACACTGGATAAACCTGCAATCATTGATTAACATTACTGCATTGCTGAATGGAAACTCGAGCCGATGGCCAGCATCACGATCCGTAACCTCGATGAACCCCTCAAAGCACGCCTGCGCGTCCAGGCGGCCGTCCATGGCCGCTCGATGGAGGAGGAGGCGCGGGACATTCTGCGCACGGTGCTCTCCCGGGAGCCTGCGCAGCCGGTCAACCTGGCGGCTGCCATCCGTAAGCGCTTCGCGCCCCTCGGCGGTGTCGAACTGCCCGACGTGCCGCGCGAACCGATGCGCGAGCCGCCGGATTTTGGCGGTTGATCCTGCTCGACACCAAGATCCTATCGGAATTGATGCGCCCTATCCCAGAGCCCGCGGTCGAGACCTGGGTCGGCGCTCAGCCCGCCAGTAGCATGTTCATCTCGGCCATCACCGAGGCGGAGCTGCGGTACGGCCTGGCCCTCCTACCAAAGGGCCTGCGCCGGGGGCGGCTGCTGGCGCAGTTGGAAGCCATGCTCGCCGAGGATTTCGTCGGCCGGATTCTCCCCTTCGACAGCGCCGCGGCCGGGACCTATGCGTCGATCGCTGCCGCCCGGCGCCAGGCGGGCCGGCCGATCTCGCAGGTCGACGCCCAGATCGCCGCGATCGCGGCGTCGCGGGGCGCCGCCATCGCAACACGAAATGTCTCGGACTTCGCGGAATGCGGGATCACAGTGCTTAATCCGTGGGGCAGCGAATGAGTTCTCCTGAGCCCCACCTTCGGCAGGAGTCCACCCTCGGGTTTCGGATGGACGCCACGGACGAGCGGACATTGCTGCCGGAGGTGCCAATCTCGGGTATCGACCCGAACACGACGTAGGACGCTTGAGGCGATAACCGAGAAAGCGGACCTAGCCCGGCTGGTCAGGTTAATGAAAGGATGGCAACTGTTGGCTCTTGGTACCCGATCCAGAGGAGGCTGCGGCTAATGGTAAAAGCCTATATAATCTGCACGACGCCGCGAAGTGGGAGCACGCTTCTTTGCAGACTTTTGGCTTCAACTGGAAAGACGGGTAATCCAGATTCGTTCTATCACAAGCCTCAATTTATGGCAGAATGGGCAGAGGAATGGGGTATAGCTAAAGAAGAGCGTAACTCATCGGGTTCCTTTGATCGTGCATACCTTGCCGCGGCCATCAAAGCAGGACGAGCGGGAACGGGTGTCTTTGGGATCAGACTTCAGTACGAGTATTTGTCCCTTCTCTCTAAAACGCTTGATCAGATTTATCCAGGACGCAATACGGATGCAGAGCGGTTTAGGCAGGCGTTCGGGGAACCGCTCTACATTCATTTGTCGCGCTCAGACAAAGTAGCTCAAGCGGTGTCCCTGGTCAGGGCAGAGCAGAGTGGCCTTTGGCACCTTAACGACGATGGCACTGACTACGAGCGCTTTGGTAAAGCACAAGACCCATCTTACGACTTCAATCGCCTTCATCGAGAAGTCCTCGAACTGACGAGAGGGGATCAAGCTTGGTCGCAATGGTTTGCAAGCCAGCAGATAAAGCCATACTGCGTTTCGTATGGGCAGCTTTCTGAATGCCCGAACGATACGCTGCAAGGCATCTGCCGTGCTATCGGAATCAGCCTCGAAGGAATTTCCAATATCAAACCCAGGCTAGCCAAGCTTTCCGACGTCATCAACGATGAATGGATCCGGCGCTATAATTCTGACGCTGGCCGCGTAGCATATCCCTTAAAATGATCTTTGAGCGAGTATCCCCTTTCGACCCAAGTCAGCCGTAATCGACGCCCGAGAGGTTGCCGGCAAGCGGACATAGCTATTCTTCCACTAAGTCGATCTCTATTGTTGCTTATCGTAGCCAGAGGTGCACGCACTCACCGTGCCATCAGTGAAATCGTCGAAGTGGCGGGTAGGAAGCGCCGCCGGAGAATTGCGTTCGCGGGATCACCCACAAAGCGGGCGACCGCGCCTGAGACGATTGCTGATATCAGCAGAAACAGAAGCAGCCATGGCATCTGCCAAGCCGTTTGCAGAGATTTACCGGGTACGAGGTCCCGCATAACACCGAGCACGATAATGTGGAACAGATACAGCTCGTAACTATGGCGGCCAAGCCAGCGCAGGGTTCGCCCGACGACGGAAGAAACCATCATCCCTGCTGGTCGCGCAAGGCTGCCCAGAATGATGGAGGATGTCGACAAGGCAATAAGGGTGAAGCTAGATATTACATGCGTCCCTTGGAAGCCTTGTAGCCAGACCAGGATAAGCACTACCCAGCCACAGACCTCCATGAAAAGAGCGGTGATGAGCGAGGGACGCCACCGCCGCGCAAGCATGGATGTTAAACAACCGATCGAGATGGCGTCGAAGCAGGCGAGATTGGCATAGAGATAGAAGATCTCATTATCCGCGTGAGCTGCGCGATAGAAGGGTGCGACGACAATGAATATGAGGCACGGAATGGCGATTATCGTGTCGCGCCTGAGGATAAGGCAAAGGATTGGAAAGGCGAGGTAGAAAACCTCCTCTACCGAGAGCGACCAGTAGACATTCAAGGCGTAGTCAAAATAACCCAGATGCTGCATCAAGATGTTATGGAAGAAGAGCAGCACCGATAGCACGCCAAGCATGAGTTCACCGTCCGAGCTGGGCGCTTTGGTCGCAAAAGAGCCGATGGAGCACAGACCAAGAATTATGATGATCGTCAGTGCCAGGAGAAGGCAAGGCGTCAGCCGCGCGAAGCGTCGGATATAGAAGGAGCGAGGGTCAAGCTTGCCGAGACCGCCGGATCGCTCGGCGGCGTTCGTCGTGATCAGAAAGCCAGAGACGACGAAGAACATGGTTACGGCGAAGTTGCCAGGTGCGAGAATTGCGTGGCTCCAATGATGCCCCAGGAGCGTTACAAGAGGGCCGTTGTTCCAGAGCTTATATGTGAGGCTGAAATGGAGCAGCATGACCATGAGAATGGCAATGCCTCGAAGGAGGTCGATCCCAGCATTGCGTGGGGCCGAATGCGCTAAGCCGAACCGCATGCCACCAACACCCTGCTAGGCTTGCGCCCACTCTACGAAAATAGTGCCGGCTGCACGAATAGCGGCCTCGCGATCAGCGGTCGTCGTCTTCGGGGCATTGCAATAGACGGCGATGATCAGCGGTGCGCGACCAGGTGGCCGAACGATGGCATAGTCATTTGACTCATCAGAGATATTCTCGCCGGGCCGATCGCCAATCACCCAATCACTTGGCAGGGACGCCCGGATGCGCCGCACGCCCGGTTTGCAGGCCTTCATGCCATCCTCAAGCCTGGCTTGAGACGCAGGCGTCAACACACTGCCCAGCAGCAACTTATGAGCAGTGCCGACGATGGCACGGGGCGAGGTTGTATCCAGAATACCGTCATAGTGATTAGAAAGAGGCTCGTATCGGTCTGACTGGGTTACCGTGTCACCCAGACCTCGCAGAAAGGCCGTCAGGCCAGACGGTCCCCCCGCGCTGCGCATGAGAAGAATGGCGGCGGTATTGTCGCTATATTCAAGCATCGCCTGCGTCAGATCCCGCACTGACAAAGCCCCCTGGCCGACATGGGCTTTCGTGACCGGCGAGGTGAAAATCAGATCGCTCTCGGTATAGGGCACCATGCGGGAGAGGGATTCATGCCCGCCATCGACCCGTGCCAGGACCAGGCCTGCCAGGAGGCCCTTAAAGGTGCTGCACATCAAAAACCGCTCATCCGCGCGATGGGCGAGTGTCCGGCCCGATCCGGTATCCAGTGCGAAGACGCCCAGACGCCCACCATGCGTCTTCTCGATCACGGTCAGAGCAGATGGCACTTGCGCAGAGGCCGAGCCGATAGCCGAGAAAGCCGCAGCCATGGACAATCCCGCCATCGCTGTCCGTCGCGTTATCAAAGTCTTCACAGGATGTTTGGCTCCCGGCAGTCGCAATCGTTGATCAAAGCAAGCGACGAAATCGCCAACCCATCCAATAGTTTACTATTCGTCGTGGCCACGGCATCTAACGATCTTGCGTTCCAGGAGGGAAGCAAATATTTTCTATGAGCCGTATTAAAATAAATTTCCCTTATGCGTCTTCCAACCATCCGTCAGTTCCGAGCCTTCCTTCACGTCGCCGAAACAGGCAGCGTTTCCGTTGCCGCGAAATCGCTTGGACTGACACAGCCTGCGGTCAGCCAACAGTTGCGGGAGCTGGAACGTGTTCTTTGCGCGCGCCTGTTCGAACGCGCTAATGGGCGGTCGATACTGACAGTTGCAGGGCAAGCTCTCGTTGAACCGGCGCAAAGGGCTGTTGCGGCAACTGAGGATGCCGTAGCCACCACGGCAGAGACCAAAAGCGGCGAGATTGGGCAGATCCGAATTGGATCGGGAGCGACGGGTTGCATTCATTTACTGCCGACGATCCTGGCGGCCGTAAAGCAAGCGATGCCGCGCCTGACGCTCAAGGTCACCATTGGAGATACCGCCGATCTCCTGCCTCTCGTACAATCCGGTGAACTCGACATCGGCTTAATGACTTTGCCGGTGAGTCGAACGGCGGCCTTGAGCTATGAGCCGTTATTTTCGGAGCCCCTATTGGCGCTACTGCCACAGAGCGACGGATTATTTCCAAAGGGCATCACACCGCAGCAGCTCGCGCAATTTCCGTTTATCGCTTATCGTGCTGCGGGCGATACCAGAACTATCACGGATGGTTGGTTTGATGCAGGTGGAGCGTCACCGGAGCCGATCATGGAACTGGGCAGCTTCGAAGCCGTCAAAGTTCTCGTTGGTGCAGGTCTCGGTGTCGCAATCGTGCCAAAACTTGCACTCTCCACCCCCGTCGCCGGAACCACAGCCTGTAGTTTGAAACCGCCGCTATCCCGCATCGTCGGCTATGTGGTTCGAGAAGACAAGACACTAGATCGCAGGCTTCGACTCTTGATTAGACATCTTGAAGCGTTTCCACCTCCTTAAGATATACGAATCCAGCAGCGTTCTGTCGCGGGCTGCTTCTCGCATTTTAGGCATTAAAGCGGAATATCCGCTTTCCCCCCATATCGGCCGAAGCGGATCGGTAGCCCAATGTCTGCTTGAGGAGCACTGCTCACCAATTACAAATAGGCGACATGGCCGCTCAGCGGATCTGGGCCGCTTCACTCTACCACTGCCCTCTTTTAACCACCCCTACCCCGCCATCGCCCGTTATTCCGCCTCGCCATCGGCCGGGGGCTGCGCATAGGGCGTGCCGTCCCGCCTTGTGTGGCCAATTCCGCTATCGTCGATGATCATCATGTCGATATCGGAGTAATAGCAGCCATCGCCGGCAAGCCGCGTGCCGATCTCGAGGATCAGCGCCTCGCCCGGGCCGCGGTTCTGCAAATGATGCCCGTCCGGCTCACCCGCCTTGAAGCCCGCGGCATCGCCCGCGCGGAGCGTTTCCTCCCCTGCATCGGTCACGAGCACCACCTCGCCGCTGAGGACATAAACAAACTCGTCGCTCGCAATCTGCCAGTGCCGCTGGCTGGACCAGGCGCCCGGCGGCAGGCGCAGGAGATTGACGCCGAACTGGCTTAAGCCCGCGGCATCGCCCAGGCGCTTCCTTTCGGTCTCCCGGCAGGGCGCTTCGAAGGGTGGCGGGTAGTCGCTGCCGCGCAAGCCAGTGATGGCGGCGAAATCGAGTTTTCGGCTCATGGGGTCGGCTCACCCTTTGCTGGAGCCTCGCAGGCTATGGCCCCGGCAAAAGCCTGGCAACCGGCGGCGGGCGAGCCAGTTGGCAAGACTAACAAGTTCATACCGTTACTGTTAAAAATGATCGCAGCACGACCCCGGTTGCCGGCCGCCCATTTTTCACCGCGCCGCCATCTCGGGGCTGGTAGAGTAAGGCTCGACAGGGAGAGAACGATGGCCTTTGCAAAACCGATCCTGACCGCCCCGCGCGCGGTCCTGCTGGCCGCGGGGCTTGCCGCCGGCGGCTTCCTCGCCCCCGCCGCGGCGCGCGCCGATACCACGCTGAAACTCACCGTCACCGCCTCGGTCTCCGTCATGCCCGATGAGCTGGTGGCGGCACTCTCCGCGCAGGCGGACGCCGCTTCCGCCAGCGCCGCCCAGGCTGCCGTGAACGGGATGATCGCCAAGGCCCTGGCCGAGGCGAAGCCGCTTGCCGGCATCACCACCAGCACCACAGGCTATTCCGTGTGGCACGAGACCAATCCGAAGGATATCTGGCATGCGAGCCAGGGGCTGAGCCTGCACGGGCATGACGGCGCCGCGCTGCTCAAGCTCGTCGGGCAGTTGCAGGCCGAGGGCCTCGCCATCGGCACGCTCTCCTGGCAGATCTCTCCTGGCCTCGCCGAGAAAACCTATGCACAGGCGATGGACCGCGCGATCGCGAAGCTCAAGGCCCGTGCGCAGGCGGCGGCCAAAGCGCTCGGCCTCGGCTTGCAGGGCTTCCGCGCGGTCTCGCTCGATGATGGCGCCGCCCCCGCGCCCCGGCCGATGATGCGCATGATGGCGGTGGGAGCCGCGGCCCCAGCCCCCAACGCCCAGGCCGAGCCCGAGAGCGTCTCGGCCACCGTCTCGGGCGTGGCGCGGCTGGAATAACGGAAGGCGGCGTCAGGCCGCCTTCGCCTGCTCCCCCAGCTCCTTCAGCGCCTGGATCATCTTGACGAGCACGGCCTGCGCATCGCCATACACGAGGTTGGTATTGTCGGCGTAGAAGAGCAGGTTCTCCACGCCGGAATAACCCTTCCCCTGCCCGCGCTTGATGACGAAGCATTGCCGCGCCTGATCGACATTGAGGATCGGCATGCCGTAGATCGGCGATCCCTTGTCCACCCGGGCCGCCGGGTTCACCACGTCATTCGCGCCGATGACGAGCGCCACATCGGCGGTTGCGAATTCCTCGTTGATATCCTCCATGTCGAAGATCACGTCGTACGGCACGCCGGCCTCGGCCAGCAGCACGTTCATATGCCCCGGCATGCGCCCGGCCACCGGGTGGATCGCGAATTTCACGTCCACATCCGCCGCCTGGAGCAGGCGCACGAATTCGTAGAGCTTTTGCTGCGCCTGCGCGACGGCCAGGCCATAGCCCGGCACGATGATCACCGTGCTCGCATAGCGCATGGCGATCGCGGCGTCGCCCGCTTCCGCCGGCTTCATGCTGCCGGTGATGCTGCTCGCATCCATGCTGCTGCCCTCGCCGAAATTGCTGAAGAGCACATTGGTGAGCGAGCGGTTCATGCCCTTTGCCATCAGGATCGTCAGCAGCGTGCCGGCCGAGCCCACCACCATCCCGGCGATCATCAGCGCCGGGAACTGCATGGCATAGCCTTCGAGCCCGACGGCGAGCCCCGTGAAGGCGTTGAAGAGCGAGATGACGACCGGCATATCCGCGCCGCCGATCGGCAGTGTCATCAACACGCCAAAGGCCAGGGCGCCCGCGAAGAAGAAGATACCGAGCACGGCGGAAGCGATCGTGCTCGGCCAGAGGATGACGACGAGGCCGAAGAGGACGGTCAGCAGGAAAATCCCGCCATTGAAAAGCGGTTGCCCGGGGAAGCGCCAGTTGCCGGCGATGCGGCCATCGAGCTTCGCCCAGGCGATGAGCGAGCCGGTGAGCGAGACCGCGCCGATCAGCGCGCCAAGCACGGTCGATGCCAGGATCAGCCGCGTCGGCGCCGTGCCTTCGAGGAGCACGACGGCCGCGATCGCCGCAGCCGCGCCGCCGCCCATGCCGTTATAAAGGGCGACCATCTGCGGCATGGCGGTGATCGGCACGCGCTTGCCGCTCCACCAGGCCCAGCCGGTGCCGATGACGAGCGCGATGATGGCGAGCGTGAGGTTGAAGCCGAGCCGGCCGCGCAGCTCCGGCGGGATCTCGGCGATCGCCCCGAAGCAGGCGATGACGGCGATGAGCATGCCGACACCGGCGAGCGTAATGCCGGACCGCGCCGAAACGGGCGAAGACATGCGCTTGAGGCCGAGGATGAACATCAGCGCCGCGGCAAATTCGGCGAGGCCCACGATATTCATCCAGACTTCGGCGGAGGTGGTCATCATCGTGTCAGCTCCTCGCCTTGACGGGTTCGGGCTTGGCGCTCGGCTTGAACATGCCGAGCATCCGCTCCGTCACCACATAGCCGCCGGCCGCATTCCCGGCGCCCAGCAGCACGCCTAAGAAACCGATGAGCCGCGGCAGAAAGCCATCCGCCGTGAAGAGCACATGCAGCGCGCCGATGACAACGATGCCGTGCACGAAGTTGGAGCCCGACATCAGCGGCGTATGCAGGATCGACGGCACGCGGCGGATGATTTCGTAGCCGGTGAAAGCCGCCAGCATGAAGATGTACAGCGCGATCAGCCAGGTCATCGAAATGGTAATGGGCATGGGCTTCTGTTCCCGTCTCGCGTGGCAGGGTCAGGCGGCTTCGGAGGTGCGGATGGTGCCGCGGGTCAGCGCGGTCTTGGCGATCACCTCATCCTCCCAATCGAGCGCCAGCGCGCCTTCGCGGACGATGAGGTCCATCAGCGCCAGCAGGTTCTTGGCGTAGAGCTCGCTCGCATGTTGCGCGAGCATTGAAGGGACGTTGAGGGGGGCGACAATCAGCGTGTTATGCCGCCGCACCTCCTCACCCGGCACCGTGCCTTCGCAATTCCCGCCGCCTTCGGCTGCGAGATCGACGATGACGGAGCCCGGCTTCATCTGCGCGATCTGCGCATCGCTGATGAGTTTCGGCGCGTCGCGGCCGGGGAGGGCCGCCGTCGTCACGATCATATCGGCTTGCGCGATGTGGCGGGTGACGACTTCGGCGACGCGCGCCTTCTCCTCATCGGTCAGCGCGCGCGCGTACCCGCCCTCGCCCCTGGCATCGACGCCGGTATCGACGAATTTGGCGCCCAAGGACATCGCCTGTTCCCGCGTCTCTGGCCGCACGTCATACCCTTCGGTGATGGCGCCCAGGCGCCGGGCGGTCGCCAGCGCCTGCAGGCCGGCCACGCCCAAGCCCATAACGAGGGCGCGCGCCGGGCGGAGCGAGCCCACCGCCGTCGTCATCATCGGCAGGATGCGCGGCATCTTCGTCGCCCCCAGCAGCGGGCCGTAATAGCCGGCAAGCGCCGCCTGGCTCGAAAGCGCGTCCATCGACTGGGCGCGGCTGATGCGGGGGATACGCTCCATGGCGAAGCAGGTGATGCCCCGCGCCTCCAGCGCCTCCTGCAGCCCCGGCTCCTTTTGGGGATGGACGAAGGAGATGAGGACGGCGCCGCTCGGAATATGCTGCACCGTCTCGACCGAGGGCGGCTGCACGGCGAGCACGATATCGGCGCCCGAGAGCGTCTCGGCCGCCGTCTCGTGCAGGCTCACCCCCTCATAGGCGCTATCCTCGAAGCTCGCGGCGCTGCCAGCCCCCCGTTCGAGCCGGAGGCTCACGCCCATTTTCTGGTATTTGGGGAGGATGGAGGGCACGAGGGCGACGCGCCGCTCATGCTGGCGTGTTTCCCGACAGACCGCGACGTTCAGCCCCATGAGCCACCCTCTCCTCTTGGACCTCGGCACTATCCTGCGCCTCTTGATCGTGAGGATGCGGGGCAATTCTCTTGCGCGCAAGCACGAGAATTAGTCGGATTATTTAGGACCGCGTTCCTTGCTTTTGCGCGGCAGGCTATGATTGTCTTCGTCACGCGGTTCTTTCCGCAGAGGCGAGGCAGGGGAATTGGGATGAGTGAGAGCAGTGCGCTCCATGGAGGCTGCCTCTGCGGGGCATGCCGGTATGAGAGTTTCGGCAGGCCGCTCAATAGTCGCGTGTGCCATTGCCGCCGCTGCCAGAAGGCGACCGGTTCTGCTTTCTATGCCAGGGTGATGGTGCCGCTCGACAGAGTGCGGATAACAGGACCGGTGAGATGGTTCGATGCGGGCACCGGTGTTCGCCGTGGGTTTTGCGGGGAATGCGGCACCACGCTGTTTTCAGAACGGCGGAGCGCCAACACCATCGGGCTTTCAATGGGAAGCCTGGACGACGCAGATGGCTTGGCCCCTTCGGACCATATCTGGGTATCTGCCAAGCAGCGATGGCTCACCTTCGATGATGGCCTGCCGCAATATCCCGAGGGGCCGCCTGGCTCGCCAAGCCCGCACACGACACCATAGGACCATTCCCCTTGCCCCAGCGCCTGCGGCTGACGACCGTTCTTGTCAGGGAGTATGATGAAGCAATCGACTTCTACGTCGGCAAGCTTGGCTTTGTGCTGCGCGAGGACCGTCCGCTGACGGGAGAGAAACGATGGGTCGTCGTCCAGCCCTCGGGCGGCGGAGGCGCCCTGCTCCTCGCCCGGGCGGTGGACGACCGACAGCGCTCCGCGATCGGTGACCAAAGCGGAGGCCGGGTGTTTCTGTTCCTGGAGACCGATGACTTCGCCCGGGATTACGCGATCTACAAGGCAAGAGGCTTACGATTCGTGGAAGAACCGCGCCAGGAGCCCTATGGCACGGTCGCCGTGTTCGAGGATGTTTTCGGAAACCGATGGGATCTCGTTCAATATGCCGCCCATTGACGGGTTCGGGGCCGAGGGCGGCATTGGGCAAAGCGGGACTGATTCACGCTTGGGGGCGAGAGCAGCCATGCCGCTTTTGGGTGAAAACCCCGAAAAGCAGACGTTATACCAAAACCCGGAGAGCGTGACTCTCGGGGGCTTTTCAAAGGGAAGCTGAGCTGATTCAACATGGCGAACGAAGGAGGTCGCCATGCCGCCCCTGCCTCTGCGGGTTGATTTTGACGCGAAGAAGGCGCGGGCCGCCGCTCGCCTGTCCAAGGATGGCCCCCAGGCACGACGGCTGCTGGCCCTGGCCGCGATCTACGACGGGGCGACCAGATCCGAGGCCGCGAGGATCGGCGGCGTGACGGTACAGATCGTCCGCGACTGGGTCGAGAAATTCAACAAGCATGGGCCGGAGGGACTGATCGACCGGAAGGCACTGGGGAAAGCACCGCTGCTCAACGCCGACCATCGCAAGGCTTTGGTTGCCATCATCGAGAGCGGCCCGACGCCTGCCATCCATGGTGTTGTGCGCTGGCGGATCGTCGATCTCTGCCAATGGCTGTTCGAGGAGTTCCGGGTGAGCGTCTCGAAGCAGACGCTGAGCCGTGAATTACGGTCCCTGGGATACCGAAAACTGTCGGCACGGCCCCGTCACCACGCCCAGAAACCAGAGGAGGCCGAGGCCTTCAAAAAAGGGGGTTCGCTGCCGAGATGGACAAGGTCGCCGCGTCTCTCCCGCGCGGCACTCCGATCGAAATCTGGTGGGCCGATGAAGCGCGTATAGGACAGAAGAATAAGGTCACCCGCCGATGGGCTGGGCGCCCCCGGCCCGGCGCGGCACGCGCCCTTCCGCGCCTCATGACCAACGCACGCGATCGACCTATATCTTCGGCGCCATCTGCCCGAAGGAAGGCAAGGCGGCTGGCCTCGTCCTGCCCTGGTGCAACACGGCGACGATGAACCTCCACCTCGCCGAAATCGCGCAGGCGGTGGCGCCGGGCGCCCACGCGGTGCTGTTGGTGGATCAGGCCGGATGGCACATGACGCCGAAGCTGACCGTGCCGCCGAACATCTCCATCATCCCGCTGCCCGCCAAAAGCCCGGAACTCAATCCGCAAGAAAATGTCTGGCAGTTCATGAGGGACAACTGGCTCTCGAACCGCATCTTCTCCTCCTATGCCGACATCGTCGATCACTGCTGCTACGCCTGGAACAAGCTCGTCGATGAGCCTTGGCGCATCATGTCCCTCGGAATGCGAAGCTGGGCTCATGGGTCATGATCACTGGGATTTGGTATCAACCCTTGACTTGGGGGGTCGCGGTTCGACAGACAGTTGCGGAATCAGACATTGAAGTGGCAGCATTTCGGCGGCTGCGGGCAGCAGTCATTTGGTCAATCAATGAAGCCACAATGCCTTAGAACGTTGCGCAAACATTCCTCAAAAGCTTTGAAAGAACTTGCGCGTCGAAGTTCGTCAATACTCTGCTCCTGGGCAATTCTCACTAATATCTGCCGAGATGCAGATTTTTTCCTTACAACGCTCTTAACAATTCCATCGAGGTTAACCTTTGGGGCTAGAAGCCTTTCGGCCGCCACGGGTGTAGCAGGCATAAGGTCGCTGGGTATCGTTTTGACTCCAAGAGCTGCCTTTACAGCGGCAAGGTCACACAGCGCCCAAGCTTCAAGCTCCTTTTCCGGAGATAACATGACCGCAGTTCGGGGGTCGAAGCCGCAGAGTTTCTGTGCCTTCTGAATCAGCTCCTCCCTGCGCTGCGCTACAGTTGCAGCTTGTCCACGCCCCCCAAGATCAGCATGTACAAAGATGATATGAAATTCGCTCTTTCGCGCACAAATCTCTTCAGCGGCTCTATCGAAAGAGCGATTATCGATCCCAAACTCTACCGCAGGAAATTCACCCACGTCGCAGGGTCTCTTTCCGCATTCTCGAATAATCTCATCGAGGATTTTAGGGATAAGAACGTTAAAGTATTGAGCGTCAGTTGTCCCCTCATAGAACGCGGACCAAGACAGATACATTAAATCCCACCCGTCCTGTTTCGAAGAAGTTCCTCCACTTTCGCTGGGTACAAGTGATGCTCATCATCAAACAATCCCTTGTAGGATGCTATTCGCCTCATCCTCGTACGAATTTGGGAAGTGTCGCCGTCGGCGGGCATGCTGCGGACCATATCCGCAAACAGAACTTCCTCCGGCTGTAGTGCGCGCATAACTGCGGGTGAGTGAGTATTGAGAAGGACTTGGAAATAGTCACCGTCCTCATCCTGCGCTTTGGTGGCTTCGCGTAAGAGATTTATCAGATCGGGAATCCTACCTTCGTGCACACCATTCTCCGGCTCCTCAAAACATAGAATTCCTTGTCGGTTGGGATCATCAATTACGGTAAGAAGCGCGAGTAGGCGGATAGTCCCGTCACTGATGACGCGAGAGCTGAAAGAAATCCCATCACGCACTTCAACGCTAAATGCGTATTCTCGACTTTTTGGGTCATCGAGGACCCGAACACTTTTTACTTGAGGGATCAGCATCGCGAGATCCGCAGAGATATCTGCAATGGCTCCCGTGGGTCTATTCTCGGTCGTCGATAAACGCTGAATTTCGGCAAGACTAGCAGCAAGGTTAGAAGCATTGCTCTTCAACCGTTTGGCTTCGAAACGATCATTGGCTTTGCGCGCTTCTGAAGGATTAATCTCAAGAAACTGTGGACCGGCAATGAGTTTCTTGAACGCGTACAGATGTCGGAATTCGGAGGTTGCGATAGTCGAAAGTGCACTGCGTGACGCTTCCGCCGCAGGAAGTTGCAGCGGGTTACCTCTTTTGGACGTACCGCTATCTGCGACGCCATCTTGTCTAATGGTGAAAATCCGTGCCCTTCCTTGGGCGTCCTTCTCTGTTTCCAAGAACGGCGTTTTTCGGCCCGACCGGCTAATTTTTGTCGGCGTCGGAAAAGCCATTTTGTCGTCTTCGGCGCGAATCACCCTACAATCTTCGTGGGTAACAAAAATGCCATGAGCCTCCTCCCTCATTTCTATGGTGATCTCATACCGTAGACGCTGCGCAGGTGTCTCGAAGGCAGCACCGAAGTCATCGACTCCGCGGGCAGGCAAAAGAACCTCAATCGCGAAGCTCATTACGGTTTGAATTCCAGAGGGGGTTTGACGGAAGAGCTCTTCCGGTTCCCCTCTAAGTTCTTGCATGGCTGTACGCACATCAACCTGCGCGAGCCTTGAAAGAAACTTCAGCGCATCAAAAAGGTTTGATTTTCCGGCGGCGTTCGGACCAACAACAGCCACGAACGGCCTCAGGTCCGCCGAGAACTTATGGAAGGTTTTGAAGCCATCTATTTCAATTCTGGTGATCAAGAAAAACCTGCCACGTCATTTGACCGACCCCTACGTTCATGCAAGGCCCTCCACTCATCGAATAAATTTGCAAAAGTCCGCGGCCTTGGCAAGTTCGGCAGAGATAATCCCATTTCTGGAATACTTTGAGGTCGAAAGCTCCGGCTTGCACGGACGCTGGGGAGGGCTGGGTCAAGCTGCTCAAGCGGTGGCCATGGGTCGCGCGGTGGCTTACGATGGCCTTGAGGAGGCCCGCCGACATAACGACATCAACTTTCGGAGTTGCAACGCCTCCCCTGGCCGCGCGACCACCGCCCGTATACTGCAAACAGGCGATAAGCGCCCTGACCAGGGCGATTCCGCTTTCATGAAAGCGCGATGTCCCCATCAATATTCGACATGGACGCATAGCTGTTCCAAGACTTTCAAACCTTCCCACGAGGTTAATGTCCGCTCTGGAGTAACGTGCCCGGCTGCATGGATGCCTAGAATGGACACAAAGCAGACCTTCCGACCGACGCCGCGGGTAACCACCTTCGCTCATATCAAGTTCTTTGGCGAGGGCTCACAGGAAAGAACCTATTCCTTCTACCGCGCTCAGCCGCAACTCGCACCCCCTACTCCACCCCGATCACCACCTCGACGAGGTTCGCGACCCCTGATGCGATGCCCGCTTCGATCGCGGGTGCCACATCGGCGGCGCGGGTCACGCGGCGGGCAGGGAGGCCGAAGGAGCCGGCGAGCATCATGTAGTCGATCGAGGGGTTCTCGATATCCATGGCGAGGAAGCTGTTCCGCTGGGCCGAGAGATAGTCCTTCTGCCCCTTCATGAAATTCTTCAGGATATTGTATTCGGCATTGTTCATGACGACGAAGGTGACGGGCAGGTTTTCGTGCGCGGCCGTCCACATCGCTTGCGGGCTGTAGAGGGCGGCACCATCGCCCACGAGGGAGACCACAGGCTCCCGCCCGAGGCCGAGCGAACAGCCGACAGCCGCCGGCATGCCCCAGCCGAGCGCCCCGCCACGGATGAAGAAATACTGGTTGGCGGAGCGGCTATCGAGAAAGGCACGCAGATGCAGCGAGGTGGCGATCGCCTCATCCACGATATGGATATCGGGGCCGATCGCGCGCGCCGCCTCGGCCGCTGCCACGAAGGGGGTGATGCGCGGCGCATCCCATTCCGCCCGCGCCCGCGCGGCGAGTGCGGCCCGCCGCTCGCCCCGCTTGCGCACGGCCTCTGCCACCAGCGCATCATAGGCCGCGCGGCGCGGCGCGCAGGCGGCTTCCAGCAGCGGCTGCATGGCGCGGAGCGAAGCGCGCACATCGCCCACCACCGAAAGCTCGGTCGCATAGGTGCGGCCGAGATCGCGCACATCGGTGGACATCTGATAGACGACGCAACCCTTCGGGATGATCGGCCCGGCGGAATAGAGGATGGTGATGAGGGATTTGCCGCCGAGGGCGAAGATCGCGTCATACCCGGTGAGCTTGTCGTAAATCTCCCGCCCCTTGTTCGGCATGTTGCCGGCCCAGAGCGGATGGGCGGTCGGGAAAGGCAGGCAGGAGGGCCAGGAGGAGCCATAGACCTCGGCGCCCAGCGTTTCGGCGAGGTTGGCGACCTCGGCCGAAGCATCGCTCGCATAGACCTCGTCGCCCGCGATGATGAGGAGCCGGCCGGGGGTGATGGCGGCCAAGCGTCGGGCCAGTTCGTCGAGCGAGCCGGCGACGGGCCGGCGGTCAATCACCGAAGGCTCGGTGATCTCGACGCTGCTCATCTCCTCCATCACATCCATCGGCAGCGAGAGGAAGACCGGGCCGGAGGGGGCGGCGCTCGCATCATGGAAGGCGCGGCGGATGAGCACGGGCAGCTGGTCGGCATGCGCCACCTCCTGCGCCCATTTGACGGCGGGGCGCGCGATCTGGATGAGATCGCCGAAGAGCAGCGGATCGGTGATGGTATGCCGGCTATCCTGCTGGCCTGCGGTGACGACGAGCGGCGTCTGCTCGACCTGGGCGTTGATGAGGTTGCCCATGCCATGCCCTAAGCCCCCGGCGGTATGGAGGTTGAGGAAGCCCGGCCGGCGCGCGGCCTGGGCATAGCCATCGGCCATGGCGACCGCGCTCGCCTCCTGCAGCGCCCAGATGTATTGGATCGCGGGTTCGCCCATCAGCGCGTCGATCAGCGGCAGTTCCGTCGTGCCGGGATTGCCGAAGATGTAGTCCACCCCTTCGCTGCGCAGCACTTCGAGGAGCACGGCGGCGCCCCGGCGGGCGCGGGCCTGGTCGAGCGGCGTGATGGGGCTTGCGGTCATCGGCGCTTCTCCTGCTGACCAGCCCTTTTTAGGCTGGATGGCGGAGTTTCGTCCAAACACCTGCGATTCGTCACCCGGCCGTCATGCAGCGGCGGCTAGAGTGGTGGCGTTTCGAACCGCCCCGAGAAGGACCGACCGATGCCCCGCAGCCATGCCGAAAGCCACCTCATCACCCGGATCGGCTGGCTGCGCGCCGCCGTGCTCGGCGCCAATGACGGCATCATCTCAACCGCGAGCCTGATGGTGGGGGTCGCGGCCGCCGCCACCGGCCGCGGCGAAGTGCTGACGGCGGGGCTCGCCGGACTCGTGGCCGGGGCGATGTCGATGGCAGCGGGGGAATACGTGTCGGTCAGTTCCCAATCCGATACGGAAACCGCCGATATCGCGCGCGAGCGGCGGGAGCTGGCGGCGGACCCTGCGGGCGAAGCGCGCGAACTGGCGGCGATCTACGCTGCACGCGGGGTGGAGCCGGCGCTTGCCGCCGAGGTTGCGCAGCAACTCATGGCGCATGACGCGCTCGGCGCCCATACGCGGGACGAGCTTGGCCTCTCGGAGATTTCCACCGCGCGGCCGATCCAGGCCGCCTTGACCTCGGCCGCGACCTTCGCCGCCGGCGGCGTGCTGCCGGTGCTGGCTGCTGTCTTGAGCCCGCGCGGCGCGATCGGGCCGGTCATCGTCATTGTCGCGCTCGTGGTGCTGGCGGCACTCGGCGTCGCCGGGGCACGGACCGGGGGCGCCGCGATCCTCAAGCCCGCCATCCGCGTCGTCTTCTGGGGGGCGCTCGCCATGGCGATCACCGCCGGGGTCGGCGCGCTGATCGGACACGGCGTTTAGACAAGGCGCCGAGGGCAGGCGCAATAAACCAATTCGCAACGATTCGATCGCAAAAAAGATGCCCCCAGCGGGAGCCGATCCATAGACCGCACAATCGCGCTGAGGTCTAATTGAGGGATCTGTGCAACGATAAGGAAGCATCCATGATTGACGCGCTCATCGTCGGAGCTGGGCCGGTCGGCCTCACCCTCGCGGCCGAACTCGCCCGCTATGGGTTGACGACGCGATTGATCGACAAGGCGGCAAGCCCGACCACCACATCCAAGGCGCTGGTGATCTGGAGCCGCACGCTCGAACTGATGGACCGCATGGGCTGCACCGAAGCCTTCCTCGCCGCCGGCATCCGCGGCCATGGCGCATCCATCCGCAGCGGCGGCGCCATCCTCGGCCATGCCCGGCTGGATAGTATCCCGAGCGCCTATAATTTCTCCCTGATGATCCCGCAGCGCGATACTGAGCGGCTGCTCGCCGCCCATCTCGCCGCCTGCGGTGGCGAAGTCGAACGCTGCCTGACGCTGACGGGCTTCGAGGATCAGGGGGACCAGGTGGTCGCCCGCCTCAGCGCTGCCGACGGGACAGAGGAGGTTCAGCATGCGCGCTGGCTGATCGGCTGCGATGGCGCGCATAGCACGGTACGCCGCGCCCTCGGCCTCGCCTTCGAAGGCGCGCCCGAGCCGAATGACTGGGTGCTCGCCGATGTCATGCTGCACGGCCCAGAGGCACCCCCGGCGGATGAGGTGACGCTCTACCTGCACCGCCAGGGCCTGCTCGTGGTCTTCCCGATGCCTGGGCCGCGCTTCCGCCTGGTCGCCAATCTGGGCCAGGCCGAGCCTGGGGTGACGCGGCCGGAGCCGACGCTCGGCGCCGTCCAGGCGCTGATCGATGCGCGGGCCGGCGGCGGCTTTGCCGCCGAAGATCCCCAATGGCTCGCCAATTTCCGCGTGCATGAGCGCAAGGTGGCGGATTACGGCAGCGGCCGCGTGTTCCTGGCAGGCGATGCCGCGCATATCCACAGCCCGGCCGGTGGGCAGGGGATGAACACCGGCATGCAGGATGCGATCAACCTCGCCTGGAAGCTCGCGCTCGTCACCAAAGGCCACGCCGCCCTCGATCTCCTGCACAGCTACAGCCCCGAGCGCAGCGCTATTGGCCGCCTGGTACTCCGCCATGCCGGGCGCATGACGGAGGTGGCGACGCTCACCAGCCCCGCCGCGCAAGCCTTCCGCAACCTCGCGATCCGCCTCGCCCTCGGCCTGCAATACGTGCAGCAGCGCATGGCGGTGCAGATGAGCGAGATCGAGATCGCCTATGAGACGAGCCCACTCTCGCGCGGGCTCTATCGCGGCGCCCATGGGCTGGAAGCGGGCGCCCGGCTGCCGCCCGAGCTTTACGCCGGGCCCGCCCCGGGGGCCGGCGGCACACCGCGCTTCGTGCTCTATGCCGCGCCGTCGGAGACCTCGGCAGCCCTGCTGGCCGCCTATCCGGAGCTTCTGGAGAGCGGGGTGCGCCCCCCGCCAGAGCCCGGGATGATCCTCATCCTGCGGCCCGATGGCTATATCGGCTTCCTCGGCCAGGAAATCCATTGGCCCGATGCTTCTGCCTATCTCGACGATATCCAGAACGGCGCCTGATCCGGAACCGGGCCGCCGCGGCCGCTGGGCGGAGCGAGGAGGGGCGCGGCTTGGCGGCTTGGCGCGCATTGGCGATCGGTATTCTCCCGCCATGCGCCGCCCAATCTCGGCCAGGGCATCTTGCCTCCGCGGCCGCCCCGAGGCGGGCGCTCATTCGAACGGAGCATAGCAATGGATAAGCGTTTGATCGTGCCGGCCGCCCTGGCCGGGCTGATGATGGTGGCGGGTCTCGCGGCCAATGCCGAGGCCGCGCAACAGGGCGGCGTTGACCCCGAGGCGGCGGCGGTGTCGGATCTCAAAGTCCCGCTGACCCAGGCGATCACGATCGCCGAGCAGCATACGGGCGGCAAGGCCTATGATGCCGGCATCAGCCTCGATCAAGGAAAGATGCAGATCGTCGTCGAGACCAACGGACCCGCCGGGGTCAAGACCGTCATGATCGACCCGCAGAGCGGCGCCATCCTCGGCGAACGGGCGGGCAGCGAGCAGGACTGACGGTACCCGCCCGGCGGCTGCGGGCGCGGATGCCGGGCGCCTGCCGCCGCGCAGGGCCGAGGGCGCGGCGAGACCAGAGTCCGCCTTCGGCCAGACAGGCGCCGCGCCCTCTGCTTCCCTTCTCCTCGCCAACCGAGGAGCGAGCGCGCCATGACCCCATTCCGCTGTATCCCGATCCCTACCGCGACCGCGGAGCGATTCCGCCAGACCGGGGAGGATGATCGCGGCAACCCGATCCGCCGCATGACCGCGACGCCCACGGGCGGTTTTCCCTGCCGGCATTGCCTGCGCTACGGGGTGCCGGGGGAGATCATGCTGCTTGGCTCCTACGACCTGCCGAAGCCTCGCGGCATCTATTGGGCGCCAAGCCCCATCTTCGTGCACGAAGCCCCCTGCCCGCGCGCCGAGGCCGTAAACGAGGTGGCACCGATCGTTCGCCAGAACGCGCTGGTTTCGGTGCGCGCCTATGACGCGGCCGACCAGTGCCTCTACGATCTTGGCGTGGTTTGCCCAGGCGCGGAGGTGGACGCGCCGCTCGCGCGAGCGCTGGAGGATGAGCGCGCCGCCTTCATCAATATCCACACCGCCCGGCCAGGCTGCCTGCTAACGCTGATCGAGCGGCTGCCCCTCGGCTGAGGGCAGCGGCACGGCCGAGATGATGACCTGGGCGAAGGCATAAGGGTATTCGTCCGTCATCGTCAGCGCCACCTCCGCGCGCATCCCGGGCGGAGTGAGGGATGCGAGGCGGGCGGCGGCACCGCCGGTGAGCTTGAGCGTCGGCTGGCCGGAGGCAAGGTTGACGACGCCAAGATCGGACATGAAGACGCCGCGGTTGAAACCGGTGCCGAGCGCCTTGGCCGCCGCCTCCTTGGCGGCAAAGCGCTTGGCGAAGGTCGCGGCCCGGATCTTCTCCGTCCGCCGCATCGCCTTGGCGCGCTCGGTCTCGGTAAAGACGCGTTCGAGGAAACGATCACCGAAGCGGGCGATCGCCTGCTCGATGCGGCGGATATCGCAGAGATCAGAGCCGAGACCGATGATCATGCAGGGCTGCCTTTCAAGGGCTGTGAGGGCATCACGGCCGGCCGCGCCTTCAGCCTTTTGCTCTTTCGACCTGGGTAATGCCGGAGGTCGCGCGTAGCCCGGCGATGACGGTCGAGAGATGCCGCAGATCCCGCACCTCGACATCGAGGAGGATTTCGCAAAAATCCTGCTGGCGGCTGAGCACACGCAGGTTGAGCACCGAACCGTCATGCTTGGTGACGGCATTCGAGATATTGGGCAGCAGATCCCGGTCATTGGTCGCGATCAGGCTGATGCGGCCGGAATAGACCTGCCCGCCACGCGCCGGCAGCGGCAGGCTCTCATCCCATTCGACGTCGAGGAAACGCTCGGGCGTGGAGGCGAAGGTCTGCAACTGCGCGCAATCGCGCGTATGGATCGTGACCCCGCGCCCGGTCGCCACGATGCCGACGATCGGATCACCCGGCAGCGGGTGGCAGCAACCGGCATAGCTCACCACCATGCCGCCGATCAGGCCACGGATCGGCGCGCCGGCGGGGCCGCTATCGGCTTTGGCCGCACCCCGCCCGCCTGCCGGGCGGGGCGGCAGGCCCATGCCGGGCAGCAGGCGCGGGGCTCGCGCGGTCTCCCGCATCTCGGGGTAGGCCGCGTGGACCACATCCTTGGGGCCGACATGGCCGGAAGCGACGGCGACGTAGAGATCGTCCAGCGTCGCGAATTTGAGCGCCTTGGCGGCCGGCTCCAGCACGCGCTCAGACCCGTCGAGCCCATCCTGGCGGAAGGCCTTGGCGAGCACCGCGCGCCCCTGGTCCCGGTTGATGGTGCGCTGCTGCTGGGCCACGAAGCGGCGGATGCGCGCGCGCGCCTTGCCGGTGACGACGAAACGCTCCCATTGCGGGGAAGGCGTGCCGCCCCGCGCCGTCATGATCTCGACCTGATCGCCGTTCTGCAATTCGTAGCGCAGCGGCATCAGCCGGCCGTTGATCTTGGCGCCGACGCAGGTATCGCCCACCTGGCTATGCACGGCATAGGCGAAATCCACTGGCGTCGCCCCGCGCGGCAGCTGGATCAGTTCGCCCTTCGGCGTGAAGCAGAAGACCTGATCGTGATAAAGTTCGAGCTTGGTGTTTTCCAGAAACTCGTCCGGCGCCTGGCTGTTCTCGAGGATTTCGAGAAGATCCTGCACCCAGCGGAAGCGTTGCAGATCAGCCGCCGCTTGCGGATCGCGGTCCTTGTAAAGCCAATGAGCGGCGACACCGTTTTCGGCCACCTCGTGCATGCCGAAGGTGCGGATCTGCACCTCAATCTTTTGGTTGCGCCGCTCCCGCAGCGTCACCCCGGTATGGATGCTCTGATAGCCGTTGGCCTTGGGGGTCGAGATATAATCCTTGAAGCGACCGGCGATCACCGGATAGGCGGAATGGATGGCGCCGAGCGCGATGTAGCACTCGTCTCGCGTGTTGACGAGGATGCGGAAGGCCATGATGTCGGAAAGCTGCTCGTAGGCGACGTTGCGCTTCTGCATCTTCTCCCAGATCGAGAAGGGAGATTTCTCCCGCCCCGTCACGTCGATCCGGGTGAGGCCGGCACCGCGGCAGATGCGGATGAGATCGCGCCGCACCTCCTCGATGATATCGGCGCCCTGGCCGCGCAGGAAGTTGAGCCGCGCCTGGATGCTGTCGAAGGCCTCGGGCTCCAACTGAGCGAAGGCGAGATTGTTCAGCTCGCTCTTGATCGCATCCATGCCGATGCGCCCGGCGAGCGGAGCGTAGATCTCCTGCGTTTCGCGGGCGATGCGCTGGCGGCGGCTCTGGCTCGTCACGAAATGCAGCGTCCGCATATTGTGCAGACGGTCCGCGAGCTTGACGAGGAGAACGCGGATATCCTTGGAAAGGGCGAGAACCAGCTTGCGGAAATTCTCCGCCTGCTTCGTCCTATCCGATTGCAGTTCGAGCCGGGTGAGCTTCGTCACCCCATCGACAAGCAAGGCGACATCGCCGCCGAATTGGCGCTCAATCTGCGCCTGGGTGACGCCGGTATCCTCAATCGTATCGTGCAGCAGCCCTGTGATGATGCTGCCGGCATCGAGCCGATAGCCCGCCAGGATATCGGCGACGGCGAGGGGATGGGTGATATAGGGCTCGCCATTGTCGCGGCTTTGCGCGGCATGGGCGGCGGAGGCGAGGGCGAAGGCGGCGTCGATCTGCGCCGGGTCTATCTTCGGATCGTAGGCGAGCGCCTTCTGGGTCAGCGCCCGCTCGCGATCGGCGAAGGGAAGGCCGGCGATCGCCTCGCTGGCATTGCCCGCCGCCACGCCATCAGGCGCGCGGCAGGGCTCAGTCATCCAAGGGCAGGGCCAGAGCGGTTGGCCAACCGCCATGGCGGCTCAGCGCCGGCCGCGGCCGCCAAGCTCCGCTTCGATCGCGGCCTCGATATCGAGCCCGCCATCGTCACGGCCCATATGGGCATTCTCTTCCTCGGCCGAGATATCCTGCAAGCCGAAGATGTTCTGGTCGGTCGGGATAAGGTCCATGACCTCTTCATCCGCGGGCTCGGGCTCCGGCGCGCGGGAGAGGGAGCGCACGAGATCGCCTTCCAGCCGGTCGAGATCGACCTTCTCATCGGCGATTTCACGCAGGGCGACGACGGGATTCTTGTCGTTGTCGCGATCGACGGTCAGCTCCTCGCCGCGCGAGATGTTCCGCGCCCGCTGCGAGGCCAGAAGGACCAGCTCGAAGCGGTTGGGAACCTGCACAATGCAATCTTCAACGGTGACGCGTGCCATCCGCTCAATCTCCGCACGAAAGATGAGTGAAATTTCTACCTAGCGAGTGCGGCGCGCGCTTGCAAGGAATAGCGGGCGGGCGCGCGGCATGGCAGGCATCCGCCGGCACCGGCCGCCAAGGGCGGCCGCCTTCATACCTCCAGCGGTTCAATGGCTTGCGGCGGCAGGCGGGCAAGGAGCTCGGCTGCGGTGAGGTGCAAGGCGGGATGCACCCAGCCGGGCGCGACATCGGCGAGCGGGCGCAGCACGAAGGCCCGCTCATGGGCGCGGGGATGCGGCAGTATGGGGTCGGGCAGCGGCGGCGCCCGGCGCAGATCGTCGATCGCGATGAGGTCGAGATCGAGGCTGCGGGCGGCATTGGCAGTGCTGCGGGCACGCCCGAAGCGCGTTTCGATCGCCAGCAGCCGATCGAGCAGCCAGGCGGGTTCCGCCTCCCCCGCAAGGCGCATCACGCCGTTGATGTAAGGAGGCTGGTCGGAGACGGGGATCGGCGCGCTCGCATAGAAGGGTGAGACCGCCTCCAGGGAGAGGCCGGGCAGAGCGGCAACCGCCGCGATCGCGCGGCAGCAGGTCTCCCTGGGCGGGGTGCCATCCGGTGCGGGCAGGTTGGCGCCAAATGCGACGAGGATCATCGCCCTTCCCTGCCGCAGGCGCGCACCTGGGCGCAAGCCCCCCTCCCCCCGGCCGGGCGCAAGCCATCGGCAAGCATTGGCCTGTCATAACGCTTGTGCCACAAGACCCTTTGGCAAAATACACGCAAGAGTTGCATCGAAATGTCTGAAGTGTTGACCGATATGGGCGCCCCGCCGCGCGATTGCCCGCTCTGCCCGCGCCTCGCGGCGTTCCGGGCGGAGAATCAGGCCGCGCATCCCGATTGGTTCAACGCGCCAGTGCCGAGCTTCGGGCCGGTGGATGCGCCCCTCGCCATTATCGGCATGGCCCCCGGGCTGCGCGGGGCCAACCGCACCGGCCGGCCCTTCACGGGGGACCATGCTGGGATTCTCCTTTACAAAACGCTGCTCGCCTTCGGCTTCGCCGAGGGCAGCTACGATGCGCGCGCCGATGATGGGCTGGTGCTCACCAGTTGCCGCATCGTCAACGCCGTGCGCTGCGTGCCGCCTGCCAATCTGCCGACGCCGGCGGAAACCACCACCTGCAACCGCTTCCTCACGCATGAGTTGCAGCGCATGCCGCGGCTGGAAGTGGCGCTCGCCCTCGGCGTGCTCGCCCATACCGCGGTGCTCAAGGCTTGCGGCATTCCGCAGAGCCACGTGAAGTTCCGCCATGGCGCGCTGCACGAATTGCCCGATGGGCTGATCCTCGCGAACAGCTACCATGTCTCCCGCTACAACACGAATACCGGCCGGCTGACGGATGCGATGTTCGAGGATGTCATCCACGCCATCCTCACCCGGCTCGGCCGCGCCTAAGCCGGCCGCGCCTAAGCCGGCCGCGCCTCAAGCCGGCCGCGCCCGCCCCTGAAGCCGCGGGAGAAGCGCCCGGCCGAGCGGACCACGCCAGAGTTGATCGGCCGGCATCATCACCCGCCGCTGCCAGTTCGGCCGCTCCCGGTCGGTGCCTGGCAGATTGATCGCCTCGGTCTCGCCGCCGAGATCATCCGCCTGGATGAGGTCGAGCACCGCCGGCGCACGCTCCACATAGGCGTGGAAGGCAGCGGCCAGATCCTCCGGCATCGGCGCGGCGAGATCGTAGGAGGCAGGCGCGGCGATGAGCCCCTCATCGGCCAGCGCGCTCAGCGCCACCCGCTTTTCCGCCAGCCGCGCGGCGCGCGCCGCCTCGCTCGCGGCTTCGTCGGCAAGCCCGATCGCCGCCCGCTCGGCGATATCGGTGCCGAGCCACCAGCCCGCAAGCGTCGGCAGGTCATGCGTCGAGACGCAGGCCGCGGCAAGCTCGGGATAGGCGGAAGGCGGCTTGAAGCGCTCCCCCTCGCGCTCGAACCAGAAGACCTTGTAGGAGAGCAGGCCACGATCGGCCATCGCCTCGCGCACGCCGTCCGGCACGGTGCCGAGATCCTCCCCCACCACCAGGCAGCGCGCGGCATGCGAAGCGAGGGCCGTCATCCCCAAGAGATCGGCCAGAGGATAGGCGAGATAGGCGCCCTCCGCCGGCTTCCCGCCCTCGGGGATGAGGAAGAGGCGGTTGAGGCCGAGCACATGGTCGATCCGCAGCGCGCCGGCATGGCGCATATTGGCCGCCAGTAGATCGGCGAAGCCCTGATACCCCTCGGCCTGCATGGCAAGCGGATTGGCCGGCGGCAGGTTCCAATTCTGCCCCTCGAGAGAGAAGGGATCGGGCGGGGCGCCCACGGAAACCCCGGTCATCAGTAGATTTTGCTCGGCCCAGGCCTCAGCGCCGACCGGCGCGGTGCCGACCGCGAGATCCCGATAGAAGCCATGGGTGAGCCCGCCCGCGCGGCTCACGCGATCGGCCTCCGCTAATTGCCGGTCGGCGAGCCATTGCAGGAAGGCGAAGAAATCGACCGCCGCCGCCTCTTCCGCGGCAAAGCCCTGGACCGCCGGCCCCGCCGGATCCCGCAAGGCTTCCGGCCAGGCCTGCCAGCCTTGCCCGGGATAGCGCGCGCTGATCGCCTGGAAGGTCGCGAAGCGGGTGAGTGCGCGCCCACCGGCGGCGCGGAAAGCGGCGAGCGCCGCCGCTGCCGGATGATCGGGCCCGAGCACAGCGAGGGCGGCGAAGGCCGCGCGCAGCACCGGCTCCTTGGCCGCCCAGACGGCCGGGTAATCGACCGCGTGCGCCCCCCGCAGCGGTGCGAATACCGCCTCACCCGCGTCCAAGGCGGCGCGCACCGCCGGCAGGCCAGCCAGCGCGCCGAGGGCCGCCACGTCGATATAGAGCGGGTCGAGGAAGCGCCGGTCGGAGGGTGAATAGGGGCTGATGAGGCTGCGATTTTCCGGGAAAAGCGCGTGCAGCGGGTTGAGGCCGAGGATGGCACCGCCGACGGCGGCGGTCTCTACCCCCAGTGCCCCGAGGGTGGTGAAATCCCCGATGCCCTGATCCTCCGCCCGGCGGAGCGCGTAGAGGTGGGCGGCGAGGCCGAAGCGCCGGCCACCCTCCGCCAGCTCCGCCGGCAGGAAGCAGCGCCGGGGCGCAACGATCAGATGGGCGAAGACTTTCTCCGCCGCATCCTCGCAGACCAGCCGATGCCGCCCGGCCGGCTGCGCCGGCAAGGCGATGCGGCGGATGCGGCCCTCCCGCCCGTCGGGCGCCCGCAGGCTCTCCGCGCCGGCGCCATCCGGCGGCACCACGAAGCGCGCCGCCGTGCCGTCCGCCCGTTGGAGCACGAGCGCAACCGCGCGTGGCAAGGAAGCAAGCGCCGGCCCGAGCGTGACCGTGATGGCCTCCCCTTCCCGCACCACGATGCTCGCCGGCAGCGGCGCGAAACTGGTGCGGCGGGAAAGATCGTCCAGGCTACGGGCAATCTCGGCGGCATTCTCCGCCGGCAGGCGCATGGCGCTGAGCAGCGCCCGCTCGCTCGCTTCCGGCACGCGATGGTTCTGCCCCGCGATATCCCACCAATGGGGGGCGAGGCCAGCGGCGGCCGCCAAGGTCGCGAGGCTGCCACGCTCATCCGCCCGCACCCGGGCGAGCGTCGATTCCGGCAGGATGGCCGGGGCCGCGGGCTCCGCCTCCTCGATCAGCAGCAGCGCGGTCCGCGGCTCGACGCCCAGCATGCGGAGGGATACGACGGGCCCAGCCTCCGGTGCGGCGCTGTCGATCTCGCGCCGCCAGACATGGCCCGGGCGCGGCGGCGGCAGGGTGAGATCGAAGCCCTGCCAGCCGGCATGCAGCACCACCAGGGCGCGGCTGCCCGCCTCTCCCGGCACCGGCCGGTAGAGATCGGCGATGAGGGTGCGGTGCTCGGGGTTCTGCCAATCCTCGATCCGCATTTCCCCGCCATCCGGCCGCCGCCAGACGACATCGGGCAGCAGCGTCTCGTCGAGCGGGCCCCCCGTGAGATGCGCGAGCGCGGTGAGCGCCGGGCAGGCGCGCCGGGCGCGGATCAGCCGGGCGGTGAAGGCGGCGAGCCCGCGATCCGCCGCCGCCCAGTCCAGCCAGGACAGCGGCGTATCCTGAGCATAGGCATTATTGTTGCCCTGCTGGCTGCGCCCCAGCTCGTCCCCCGCCGCGAGCATCGGCGTGCCATGGGCAAGGAGCAGCGTGCCGAGCATGGCGCGGATATCCGAAAGCCGCGCGGCGCGCAGCGCGGGATCCTCGCTCGGCCCCTCGACGCCGTGGTTCCAGGAGAGATTGTCGCTCGTGCCGTCGCGGTTCTGCTCGCCATTCGCCTCGTTATGCTTGCCGGCATAGGAGACGAGATCGGCGAGGGTGAAGCCGTCATGCGCGGTGATGAAGTTGATGCTGCGCGAAGGCTGATGCACCGCCTGGCCGAAGATGTCGGAGGAGCCGGCGAAGCGCGTCGCCACCTCCCCGATCATGCCCGCATCGCCGCGCCAGAAGCGGCGCATGGTATCGCGAAAACGGTCGTTCCACTCGCCCCAGGGGGCCGGAAAGCCACCGAGTTGGTAGCCGCCCGGCCCCACATCCCAGGGTTCGGCGATCATCGCCGCGCCATGCAGCGCGGGGTCTTGCGCCACCGCCTGCAGGAAAGGCGCGCGATGGGCGAATTCGTACGGATTGCGGGCGATCGTGCTCGCCAGATCGAAGCGGAAGCCGGAAAGCCCGGCGCGGCGCAACCAGGTGCGCAAGGCATCCATGATGAGCCGCAGGACCATGGGATGGTCGGCCGCCAGCGTATTGCCGCAGCCGGTATCATTGACCAGCACCCCCGGCTGATCGGGCAGGAAGCGGTAATAGCTGCGATGGTCGAGCCCGCGGAAGGAAACGGTGGGGCCCATCGCATCCCCCTCGCCGGTATGGTTGAAGACCACATCGAGGAGGGCGGCGATGCCACGTTCGCGCAGCGCCTCGGTCGCGGCACGAATCTCGGCGAAGCCGCCGGGGGCGAGGCGCGGATCGGGCGCGAGATAAGCGACGGGATTGTATCCCCAGTAGTTGGTGAGGCCGAGCGGCGGCAGATGCCGCTCGTCAAGCCAGGCGGAGGAGGGCAGGAATTCGACCGCGCCGATATCGAGGGTGCTCAGATGATCGAGCAAGGGCGCTTCCCGCAAGGCGGCATAGGTGCCGCGCAGGGGCTCCGCGATGTCGCCGCGCTGGCGGGAAAAGCCGCGCACATGCATTTCGTAGATCACCTGCCGCTGCCAGGAGAGGGGCGGCAAAGCGGGGCTCGGGTCCGCCGCCTCGATGATCGCCTTCGGCATGAAGGGAGCACTGTCCTCCCGGTTGGGCGGCGCGCCCATCTCGGTGCCAGGCGGCCAGTCGAACATCGCGGGATGCAGCACGAGCGGCCGGTCCAGTCGGGTCGCGTAAGGGTCGATCAGCAGCTTGCTCGGGTTGAAGCGATGCCCCTCCGCCGGCGCCCAGGGCCCATAGGCCCGCAAGCCGTAGCGGGTGCCCGCGGTGATGCCGCCAATGGCGCCGTGGAAGATATCGTAGGAGCGCGCCGGCAGCAGGATCCGCTCAACCTCACGCTCCCCCGCCTCGTCGAAGAGGCAAAGCTCGATCGCCGTCGCATGGGTCGAGAATACGGCGATATTGATGCCGTCTTCGGTGAGGGAAACGCCAAGCGGTTCGATCCGCCCCGCGCCAACGCTGCGCCCGCTCATGCCGCGATCTCCGAGAGGGTGGCGAGTTCAGCGTAAAGCTCGGCATAAAGCCGGGCGGAGCGCCGCCAGGAAACATCCGTGCGCATGCCGTTGCGCTGGATGCGCCGCCAGATGGCGGGCTTGCGCCAGAGGGAAGCGACGCGCAGCACCGCCGATTCCAGCATCTCGACCGTGGGGGGATGGAACTGCACGCCCGTGCCGATCCCTTCCGCGCGCGCCATCTCGTTCACATCAATCACCGTATCCGAAAGCCCGCCGACCCGCGCGACGACGGGGATGGCGCCATAGCGCAAGGCATAGAGCTGGGTGAGGCCGCACGGCTCGAAGCGCGAGGGCAGCAGGATCGCATCCGCCCCCGCCTGCATGAGGTGGCCGAGTTCCTCGCTATAGCCGATGACGCAGCCGACCCGCCCGGGATAGGCGGTGACAGCATCGCGCACCGCGCGCTCCATCGCCCGCTCGCCCTGGCCGATGAAGGCGACCTGGGCGCCAGTGCCGAGGATGAGCGGCAGCGCATCCAGCACCATGTCGATCCCCTTCTGCCAGGTGAGGCGGCTGACAAGGCCGAAGAGCAGGATATCGGCATCCTTGCGTAGCCCCGCACGCTGTTGCAGGCTCACCTTGTTGATCCGGCGCGGCTTGATATGCAGCCGGTCGAACTTGGCGGCGATCAGCGGATCGGTCGAGGGGTTCCAGACATTCTCGTCGATCCCGTTGAGGATACCCCGCAGATCTCCGATGCGATCCCGCAACAGACCGCCCAAGCCCATGCCGCCCTGGTTGGTGGCGATCTCCTCGGCATATTTGGGCGAGACGGTGGTGATGCGATCGGCGAACTGGATGCCGGCCTTGAGGAAGCCGATCCCGCCGTAATATTCGACGCCGTCAACCCCCATCGCCTCCGGCGGCAGGCCGAGTTTTTCGCGAAGTTCGGGCGCGTATTGGCCCTGGAAGGCGAGGTTGTGGATGGTGAGGATGGTGGCAGCCCGCGCTCGCCCCCCCGCCTGGGCCCGGTAATGCATGAAGGCGGGGGTGAGCCCGGCCTGCCAATCATGCGCCTGCACGATATGCGGCCGGAAGGAGGCGACCTCCCCGAGGCCGATCGCCGCACCGACGGCGGCGAGCGCCGCGAAGCGCAAAGCGTTGTCCGGCCAATCCTCGCCATCGGGGGACTGATAGGGCGTGCCGGGCCGATCGTAGAGATGCGGTGCGGCGATGACGATGAGATCAAGCCCATGGGCGACGCCGCGCAGCAGCCTGGCGGGGCCGCCGAAGAGATCGGCGATCCAATGGATCTCCGTGAAATGCCCGATCTGCGCCATCACCGGCCGGTAGCCCGGCATCAGCGAGGTGATGGCGATCCCTTCGGGCTTGAGAAAGAGCGGCAACGAGCCCGCGACATCGGCGAGCCCGCCGGTCTTGACGAAGGGATAGATCTCGGACACGACCGAGAGCACGGAGATTTGCGCTGTCACCCGAACTCCGCCTCCGCCCCCCCGCCTGCCGACCGCATCGCGCCGGCTATTCGGGATCGTATTGAAAATAGACCGTCGCCAGCGGTGGCACGGTGATGAGTGCGGAGGCCGGGAAGCCGTGGCTTTCCACCGCCTCCGCCCAGACCGCGCCGCCATTGCCCTGGTTGCCGCCGCCGTAGAACGCCGCATCCGAGTTGAGGATCTCTCGCCAGCGCCCCGCGAAAGGCAGGCCGATGCGATAGCCTTCCCGCAGGACAGGGGTGAAATGGGAGACGACGGCGACGGGCGCGCCATCCTCGCCATCGCCGCTGCGCAGCCAGGCGAACACCGATTGCTCGGCATCGTCGGAGACGATCCAGCGGAAGCCCTGCGGCTCGCAATCCAGCTGATGCAACGCCGGCACCGCGCGATAGAGATGGTTGAGATCGCGCACCAGCGCCTGCACGCCGGCGTGCAGCGGGTGCTCTATCTCGTGCCAATCGAGCGCGCCATCGAATTGCCACTCGCCGCCATGGCCGAACTCGCCTCCCATGAAAATGAGCTTCTTGCCGGGCTGGGCCCACATGAAGCCGTAATAGGCGCGCAGATTGGCAAACCTCTGCCACTCATCCCCCGGCATGCGGCCGAGCAGCGACTTCTTGCCGTACACCACCTCATCATGCGACAGCGGCAGGACAAAATTCTCGCTGAAGGCATAGATGAGACCGAAGGTCATGCGGTCATGGCACCATTTGCGATGCACCGGATCATGCGCCATGTAATCCAGCGTGTCGTGCATCCAGCCCATATTCCACTTGAAGCCGAAGCCGAGGCCGCCGAGATAGGTCGGCGCCGAGACGCCGGCCCAGGCGGTTGATTCCTCAGCAATCATCGTCGTGCCCGGAAAGCTCGCATAGGCGAGTTCGTTGACCCGGCGCAGGAAGGCCACCGCCTCGCGATTGTCGTTCGAGCCGTCCTCGTTCGGCACCCACTCGCCCGCCTTGCGAGAATAGTCGAGATAGAGCATGGAGGCGACAGCATCGACCCGCAGCCCGTCGATGTGAAAGACATCGAACCAGTAAAGGGCGTTGGAGACGAGGGTGGCGGACACCTCGTGCCGGCTGAAATTGAAGATGGCAGTGTTCCAATCGGGATGGAAGCCGCGCCGCATATCCTCATGCTCGTAGAGATGGGTGCCGTCGAAACGGGCGAGGCCGTGCGCATCGGTCGGGAAATGCGCGGGCACCCAGTCGAGCAGCACGCCGAGCCCGGCGCGATGCGCGGCATCCACGAAGCGCGCGAAGCCTGCCGGATCGCCGAAGCGGCGGGTCGGCGCGAAGAGCCCCACCGGCTGATAGCCCCAGGAGGCATCGAGCGGATGCTCGGTGATCGGCATGAGTTCGAGATGGGTGAAGCCCATATCCCGCGCATAGGGCACGAGACGCTCGGCCAGCTCGTCATAGGTCAGGAACCGACCATTCTCGCCCCGCTGCCAGGAGCCGAGATGCACCTCGTAGATCGCCATCGGCTTGCGGCGCGGATCGCCCGCGGCGCGCGCGGCGAGGTGGGCCGCATCATCCCAGGCGAAACGGTCGATCCGCGCGACGACGGAGGCGGTCGCCGGGCGGTATTCGGCAGAAAAGCCGACCGGATCGGCCTTCAGCGGCAGAAGCTCGCCCTGGGGGCCGACGATTTCGTATTTATAGGCCGTGCCCTCGCCGACCTCGGGAGCGAAGATCTCCCACACCCCGGGCCCGTGGCGGCGCCGCATCTGGTGGCGCCTTCCATCCCAGGTGTTGAAATCCCCCACCACCGCGACGCGGCGGGCATTGGGGGCCCAAACCGCGAAATGCACGCCGGCCACGCCCTCATGCTCCATCACATGGGCACCGAGCCGGCTATAGACGCGGTTATGGGTGCCTTCGGCGAAGAGATAATCGTCCATCGGGCCGAGCACCGGCGGAAAGGCATAGGGATCGTAAAATTCCCACACGCCGCCGCTGTTGCGGGCGCGCAGCTTATAGGGCGCCCCCGGCGAGAGCGCCGGCACCAGCCCTTCGAAGAAGCCGTGCGGATGCTTGCAGGCGAGATTGGCGAGCAAGGTGCCGTCGGGCGTGATGGCGGCAAGCTCCTCGGCATGCGGCACAAAGGCGCGGATCGCGAGACCCGCATCGGTCACATGCGGCCCGAGGATGCCGAAAGGATCGCCGTGGCGGGCACCGAGAATCGCCTGCAGGTCAGCACTGCTCACCCGCCAATCCTGCACCCGACGGATGCCGCCGCGTTCACGCTCTGATTTGGCCACGGTTCCCCCGCGTTGTGTTATCCCTCATGGGGCCAGGTCGGCACGCCCCACAGCTCATGCGCATAGTCCCGGATGGCGCGGTCCGAGGAGAAGAAGCCCATGCCGGCGGTATTGAGCACGGCCGAGTGGCGCCAGACAGAAGGCTGGCGCCAGCATTCCGCAACATCCCGCTGCCGCTGATAATAGGCGTCGAAATCGGCCGCCACCATGAAGTAGTCGTGGTAGCGCACCGCCTCGACCAGGCCGCGGTAGCGCCCGGGCTCGTCCGGGCTGAAATTGCCATTCTCGATCGCACTCAAAACTTCCTGCAACATCTCCGACTTGGCGATGATTTCGGAGGAATCAATCGTCCGCGCGCGCTGTGCAGCCACCTCCTCCGCCGTCATGCCGAAGATGAAGATATTCTCGGCTCCGACATGCTCGAGCATCTCGACATTGGCGCCGTCGAGCGTGCCGATGGTCAGCGCGCCGTTGAGGCCGAACTTCATGTTGCCGGTGCCCGACGCCTCCATCCCAGCGGTCGAGATCTGCTCCGAGAGATCAGCCGCCGGGATCACCACCTCGGCGAGGCTCACATTGTAGTTCGGCAGGAACACGACCTTGAGCGCCTCCCGCAGCGTCGGGTCGCTATTGATCACCCGCGCCACATCATGGGCAAGCTTGATGATGAGCTTGGCGCGGTGATAGCTCGGCGCCGCCTTGCCGGCGAAGATCTTCACCCGCGGCTGCCAATCGCGCATCGGCTGGGCGCGGATCGCGTTGTAGAGCGCGATGGTTTCGAGAATGTTGAGCAGCTGGCGCTTATATTCGTGAATGCGCTTGATCTGCACATCGAACATCGCATGGGGGTTCAGCCGCACGCCCACCCGCTCGCGCACCAGCCGCGCCAGCTGCACCTTGTTCGCCTGCTTGACGGCGGCGAATTTCTCCTGAAACGCCGCATCCGCCGCGAGAGGCGCGAGCTTGGCAAGCGCCATCTCATCATCAAGGAAGGCGGGCCCGATCGCATCGGTGATGAGCGCCGTGAGCCCGGGGTTCGACTGATAGAGCCAGCGGCGGAAAGTGATGCCGTTGGTCTTGTTGTTGATCCGGTCCGGATACATGCGGTTGAAGTCGTGAAACACCGTCTCGCGCATCAGATCGGTATGAAGCGCGGAGACGCCATTGACCTTATGCGAGCCGAGGAAGGCGATATTGCCCATGCGCACGCGCCGGCCATGGGTTTCGTCGAGCAGCGACAGGCTGCTCATGATCGCGATATCCTCGGGGAATTTATGCTTCACCTCATCGAGGAACATGAGGTTGAGCAGGTAGATGATCTGCATGTGGCGCGGCAGCAGCCGCTCCATCAGCGAAACGGGCCAGGTCTCCAGCGCCTCGGGCAGCAGGGTGTGGTTGGTGTAGCAGAAGGTCTTGCGGGTGATGTCCCAGGCCTGGGTCCAGGGCACCTTGTGGATATCGACGAGGATGCGCATCAGCTCGATCACCGCGATCGAGGGATGCGTATCGTTGAGCTGGATCGCCGCCTTCTCGTGCAGGCTCTCGATCGTATCGAAGGAGCGCAGATGGCGGCGGATAAGATCCTGCAGGCTGGCGGCGGCGAAGAAATATTCCTGGCGCAGCCGCAGCTCCTGGCCGGCCGGGGTCTCGTCGCTTGGATAAAGCACGCGGGAGATCGCCTCGACCCGCGCGCGCTCGCTCAGCGCGCCGACATGATCGCCCTGGTTGAAGGCATCGAGGCGGATCGGATCGACCGCGCGGGCCGACCACAGCCGAAGCGCGTTGACATGCCGCCCGCGCCAGCCGACGATCGGGATATCGTAAGCGATAGCCGAGACGCGCTCCGCCGGATGCCAGACATGTTCGGCAAGACTGTCTGAATCCGAAACCATCGCGACTTCGCCGCCGAAGCCGATATCGTAGGAAATTTCCGGCCGCTCGAACTGCCAGGGGCTGCCGAGTTCAAGCCAGTCCTCGGGGTATTCCTGCTGGTAGCCGTTCTTGACGATCTGGCGGAAAAGGCCGTGATCGTAGCGGATGCCGTAGCCGATGGCGGGGATCGCGAGGCTCGACATGCTTTCGAGATAGCAGGCAGCGAGCCGGCCGAGGCCGCCATTGCCGAGTGCCGCATCGGGCTCCACCTCGCGCACCGCGTCGAAATCGACGCCGAGTTGGTCGAGCGCACCGCGCACGATCTCGCCCAAGCCGAGATTGCCGAGATTATCCCGTAAAAGCCGCCCGATGAGGAATTCGAGCGACATGTAATAGACGCGCTTGGCGCCGGAGGAATAGGTGGCGTCCGTGCTCCGGTGCCAGCCATCGACCACACGATCCCGCACGGCGAGCGCGGTCGCCACATACCAATCGCGGTTATTGGCGGCGACCCGCGCCTTGCCAACCTGGTAGTGCAGCTTCTGCTCGATCGCGGCGCGCATGTCACCCACCTCCCGCGCCCGGATTTCAGCGGGGGTTTCGTCTCGATAGGCCGTCAGCGTGGCGTGAGGGGTCGGCGTCTCAACCTCTGGCGTCACAGAACTCTCTCCTCGGCGATGAAGCAGGCGGGGGCGGATCACAAGGCCGTGGCGGCGGCGGCTTCGGCACCCCGGGAACCGAGCTAGCTTGCGCAGGATCGGGCGTGATGGAAAGTGATTTCTGCCCGCTGGCGCATGACCATGGCATGGCAACCGGCCCGCTGGAGCGGCGCGGGGGGCACCGTCGAACGCCCCCCGAAGCGGGGTGCGCGGCAAGCCGCCTTGCCCGGCTTGCGACTTCCGCGATCGGGGTGGCTGGACGATGCGCCGATCCCTCCCAAATAGGGAACACCGCTGCCCCCGGGCTCCGCTCCGTCATCCGGGGCCTTGCGGCGCCGTGCCGCTCCCCGCCCTCGGACCGCGAGACCCGCCCCATGCCCCTTCCGCTTCGCGCCACCTATCGGCTTCAGCTGCACAGCGGTTTCACCTTCGCCGATGCCGAGGCGGTGCTGCCCTATCTCGCGCGGCTTGGCATCAGCCACCTCTACCTCTCTCCCATCCTCGCCGCGCGCCCCGGCTCCACCCATGGCTATGACGGCACCGATCCGCGGCTGATCAACCCGGAACTTGGCGGCGAGGCCGGGTTTCGCGCCTTGAGCGCGGCGGCGCATGCGCAGGGCCTCGGCATCATCCTCGACATCGTGCCCAATCATCTCGCGGTCGATATGGCCAATCCGCTCTGGATGGAGGCGCTGGAATTCGGCGCGGCCGGGCCGGCCGGCACGATCTTCGACATCGATTGGGCGCGTGGCCGGGTGACGGTACCGGCCCTCGGCCAGACCTTCGCCGACAGCCTGGAGGCGGGCGAGATCACCCTCGGCGTCGATTGGGCGGCGGGCCGCATCCTCGCCCGCTATTACGAGCAGGCCTGGCCGCTCCGCCCGGAAACGGTCGCCGCCGCCTTGCAGATTGCCGATGCCGAGGATGAGGGCGCGCTCTCCGGCCTCTCGCGCCTCTGGCTCTCGCTCGATGGCCGGCTCTCGGAGGAAGCCGAAACGGTCGCCCGCGCGCGGCAGGGCCTGAGCGGCCTCGACGCACGGCATCGCGCCAAGCTCGAAGACGCACTCAGCCAGATGGATGTGGCGGGCGTGCTCGCCCGCCAGCATTGGCGGCTCACCCATTGGCGGGCGGAGGTGGACCGGCTGACCTATCGCCGCTTCTTCAACATCACCGGGCTGATCGGGCTGCGCGTGGAAGACCCTGCGGTCTTCGATCTCGTCCATGCGGTGCCGCTCGGCCTGCTGCGGGAGGGGTTGATCGAGGGGCTGCGCGTCGATCATATCGACGGGCTGTCCGACCCCGCGGCCTATTGCCGGCGCCTGCGCGATGAGGCCGGGCCGGAGGCGATCATCCTCATCGAAAAGATCCTCGCCCGCGGCGAGCCGCTGCGCGACTGGCCGATCACCGGCACCACAGGCTATGAGCGGCTGCAGGATATCCAGGGCCTCTTCGTCGAGCCCGACGGGTTCCGCACGCTCGACCGTTACCTCGTCGAACGGCGGCTGCTGGCCCCCGAACCTGCCGCGCGCCTCGCAGCCGCCAAGGCGCTGATGCTGCGGCGGAGCTTCGCCGGCGAGGTGGAGGCGCTCGCCGAGCTTGCCCGCATCATTATGGAAGGCGCGGCGGAAGGGCCGGAATTCGGCCCCGCGACGCTCCGCGAGGCGGTGATCGCCCTGCTCGTTCATTGCCCGGTCTATCGCGCCTATGGCGCCGATGCAGCGAGCGATGCGGCCGATGCGGCGATCTGGCAGCAGACCATGGCCGCGCTCACCGCGCGGGATGAGCCTTGGGCCGCGGAACTCGCCGGGCGGCTGCTCGCGCGGCTGCAAAAGGCCGGCGCCGGCACGCCGGAGGAGACCTTCCTGCGGCGCTTCCAGCAGCTTAGCGGCCCGGCCATGGCCAAGGGGCTCGAAGATACCGAATTCTATCGGAGCGTGGCGCTGGCCGCGACCGGCGAGGTCGGCGGCGATCTCGCCGCCCCCTGGCTCACCCCGGCCGCCTTCCATGCGATCCAGGAGAACCGCGCGGCGGCCAGGGCGGCGGACCTCATTCCGCTTGCGACGCATGATACGAAGCGCGGCGCCGCCACCCGGGCGCGCATCGCCATCCTGGCCGAGGATGCCGCCGGCTGGATCGCTCGCTTCGAGGCGTGGCACGCCCAGAACAAGGCACTGCGGACGACGCTGCCGGGCGGCGAAGCGCCTGATCCGCTGGACGAATGGCTGATCTACCAGACGCTGCTCGGCGCCTGGCCGATCAGTGAGGAGAGGCTCGCGGAATTCCTCACCAAGGCGATGCGGGAAGCCAAGCGCCATAGTTTCTGGGACCATCCGAACGAGGCCTATGAGGCCGCCGTGCAGGCCTTCGGCCGCGCTTTGCTGCGGGAGGAGCGCGCCGCCACCTTCCGTCAGGCGCTCGGCCAGCTTGTCGCCGAGATCGATCCGGGCGCGCGCAGCGCCACCCTCTCCGCCACCATCCTGCAGATGACGCTGCCCGGCACGCCGGATATCTACCAGGGCACCGAGCTTTGGGATTTCACCCTGGTGGACCCGGACAATCGCCGCCCGGTCGATTACCCGGCGCGCGCGGCGATGCTGGAGACGGCGGAGGCGCCCCGCCTCGCACAGGACAAGAGCGGGGAAACCCGCCTGCGCTGGACCCGCGCGCTGCTGGCGCTCCGCCAGGAAAGCCCTGCCCTCTTCGCGCGGGGAGATTACCGGCCGCTCGATCTGCCGGCCGGCTGGCTCGGCTTCACCCGCAGCTATCAGGAAGAGAGCCTGGCCGTGATGGTGCCGATCCGCAGCTTGGCGGCCCGCCCGGCGCCGCCGCTACCCTCCGCACCGGCCGGCAAGCACTGGCAGATCCTCGCGCCGCTCGGCCCCACCGGCGGCGCAGGCAGCACATTTCCCGGCCTGGTCGCCCAGGCTCGCTAAGCAAGCTCGCTCAGGAAGTCCTTGCCTGCCGCCGTCATCGCACCGCACCATGGCATGGTTGCGATGCGGTGACGGGAATGCTGGCCGATGACATTAGCGGAGCTTGAAGCCCGGCTGCGGGCAGACCTCGCCTGCCTGGACTACCCGGCCAAAGGCTGGATGCCGAAGCGTCAGCATGGCGGGGAGCCGGTGCTTGACGTGTTGATCATCGGTGCGGGCCAGGGCGGGCTTGCCACCGCCTTCGGCCTGATGCGGGAGAAGATCGGCAATATCCTCGTCGTCGATCAGGCGGCGCGCGGCGGCGAAGGGGTGTGGACGAGCTTCGCCCGCATGATCACGCTGCGCACGCCCAAACACGTCTCCGGCCCCGATCTCGGTATTCCGAGCCTGACGCCGCGCGCCTGGTACGAAGCGCGCTTCGGCGCCGCCGCCTGGCAGGCGCTGGGCAAGCTGCCGCGCGAAGTCTGGCAGGATTATCTCGACTGGTACCGCGCCGTGCTCGATCTGCCCGTGCGCAACGAGACCCGCATCGTCGATATCGCGCCCGAGAGCGATCTGCTGGCCGCGACGGCCGCGGATGGCACGCGCTTCCTCGCCCGCCGCATCGTCCTCGCCACCGGCATCGCGGGTTCCGGCGCCTGGATGATCCCCGATTTCATCGAGCGCGCCCTGCCCCGCGCGCGCTATGGCCATACTTCGGAGGCGATCGATTTCGCCGCCCTCGCCGGCAAGCGGGTGGGGGTACTGGGCGCCGGCGCCTCCGCCTTCGACAATGCGGCGACCGCGCTCGAAGCCGGGGCGGCGCGGGTGCAGCTTTGCGTGCGGCGGCGGCGCTTGCCGCGCGTCAACCCCTATCGCTGGATGGAGCAGGCGGGCTTCCTCGGCCAGTTCGCCGCCCTGCCAGACCTCATGCGCTGGCGTTTCATGCGCCATATCTTCACCATGAACCAGCCGCCGCCGCCCGATACGGTGGCGCGCTGCGCCGCTTTCCCGCAGTTCTCGGCCCATCCTGGCACGCCCTGGCTCGATGCCCGCATGGCAGGCGAGGAGATCCGCATCCTCACGCCGCAGGGCGAGCTTGCCTTCGACTATGTCATCATCGGCGCCGGCTTCGTCATGGATGCCGCCCGCCGGCCGGAACTTCGGCGCCTCGCCCCCGCCATCGCGACCTGGGGAGACCGCTTCACCCCGCCGCCGGGGGAAGAGGATGCGGTGCTGGCCAGCTACCCCTACCTCGCCACCAACTTCACCTTCACCAGCCGCGAGGCGGGAACGCCCGCCGCCGCCGCTCTGGCGCGGATCCACAACTTCACCTTCGGCGCAACGCCGAGCATGGGGCTGTCCGGCGCCTCGATCAGCGGGCTGAAATTCGGCGTCCGCCACCTCGTAGAGGCGCTGGCGCGGGAGTTCTTCACCGAGGATGCGGAGCTGCACTATGCGAGCCTGCTCGGCTACGAGGAACTGGAATTGACCCCCGATGCCTGGCCCGATGAGGGGCTCGGCACGGCAATCACCCCGCTCGCGGCTGGCTGAAACGGTTTTGACCGAGAGCGCCCTCGTTCTGCCGCCCCCGCGAATTCCATCCGGGCGCGAATTGGGTTATGGCCTCGCCGCAGAAAGAGACGCCTTACGGACGGGCACGGGAGCGATCATTGCGCCAGGATCAAATCGCGCCCCCCGGGGCTCCGCCTTCGGCCGAGCGGCGGGGCTTAAGCCAGGCGGGCCGGCCAGCGTGAGAAGTTTCCGTTCCTCAAGCTTGGCGTGCTATAGAACTTTTGTGCAAAGACCTTCTGTGCGCCCGCATCGGGTGGCCGGTTGCGCAGGTTCCGCGCCCCGCACGCCCTGCTCTTTGATTTCTCCGATTACTGCATCGTGAAGTGGATCGAATGAAAAGCGACAACCGGAAAGCTGCCCCCCTGAGCGTCAACCTCGCCCATGAATCGGACGATGCGCTCATCGTGCGCACCGCCTGGCTCTATTATATGGCCGGCCTCAACCAGGAAGAGACGGCGGCGAAGCTCGGGCTGCACCGCACCCGCGTCAATCGCCTGCTCGCCGAGGCGCGGGAACGCGGCCTCGTCACCATCACGATCCAGCACGACAGCGCGCGCGAATTGCAGACCGAGCAGGAAATCGCCGACTGCTACAATCTCGATTTCTGCCTCGCGACCCCCTTCATCGGCTTCGACGATATCGCCGAGAACCCGGCGCTGGCCCGCGCCCAGGGCATGATCGCGCGCCGCGCGGTGGGCAGCGCGGGGGCGAATTTCCTGCGCGGCAAGCTCACCCAGGGGCCGGTCACCATCGGCGTGACCTGGGGGCGGACGATCGAGCAGGTGGCGCTGCACCTTTCCGGCGTGCGCAACCCCGAGGCGAGCTTCGTCTCGCTCATGGGCTCGCTCACCCGCAATTCCGCCTCCAACCCTTTCGAGGTGGTCCAGGCGCTGGCCGCCCGCACCGGCGGCGAAGGCCATTTCATCCCCGTGCCGTTCATCGCCGATTCGAAGGCCGATCGCGACGTGCTCGCCTCCCAGCGGACCGTCGCTGATGCGCTCGAACGCGCGCATCAGGCCGATCTCTATCTGGTCGGCATCGGCGAGCTGACGGAGGATTCCTCGCTCCGCACCCAGAACATGATTACAGCGGAGGAACTGCAATCGGCGCGGGAGGCGGGCGGCGTCTGCGATACGCTCGGCAAGCTCTTCTCGCTGGACGGCAAGCCGATCGACCATGACCTCAACCATCGCACGATCGCCGTCGATATCGAGGATATCCGTGGGCGCGACATCGTGCTGCTGAGCGGCGGCCTCGAAAAAATCGACGCGGTGCAAGCGGTGTTGAGCAGCGGGGTGATCCGTGGCCTGATCATCGACGGCGATACCGCCCGGCTGCTCGCTCAGCGCTGCCGGCGCGGATAGGCGATGGCCGCGCCGCGCGAGGGGCCATCGCCGGTGCCGCACGGCCGCACGGCAAACCTCTCCCGGCTTGCCGTGACGGTGCTCGCGCTCATCGTCGCCGGGCTCGGCCTTGTCGCCCATCGGCGAGGCGAGGCCCCCGCCAGCCGCCGGCTGGCCCCCGGACCCGGGCGCCGCAGGGCGCTGCCGGCGGAGGATCGGGCGCCTTTCACGAAGCCTTGAAGCGCAGGCCGCTGCCCCCGTGCGGCGGGCGCTTCACGCAAGGCCCTTCTGTTCCCGAAAATCCGAGACTAAGCTGGCCGCCCGGGAGGAAGAGCATGATCGAAAAAGCAAAATCCGTATCGCCCCTGTCTCGTACCGCCATGGCCTATGTTCTGGCCGGCGGACGCGGCAGCCGACTTATGGAAATGACGGATCGGCGCGCCAAGCCCGCCGTCTATTTCGGCGGCAAATCCCGCATCATCGATTTCGCGCTCTCCAATGCGCTGAATTCGGGCATCCGCCGCATCGCGGTCGCCACGCAATACAAGGCGCACAGCCTCATCCGCCATATGCAGCGCGGCTGGAACTTCCTGCGGCCGGAACGAAACGAAAGCTTCGATATCCTCCCCGCCAGCCAGCGGGTGAGCGAAACGCAATGGTATGCCGGCACCGCGGATGCCGTGTTCCAGAATATCGACATCATCCGAGACTATCGGCCGGAGCACATCGTCATCCTCGCCGGCGATCATGTGTACAAGATGGATTACGAACTCATGCTGCAACAGCATGAGGACAACGGTGCCGATGTCACCGTCGCCTGCCTGGAGGTTCCGAAAGCGGAAGCGTCGGGCTTCGGCGTCGTCGCGGTGGATGGCGAGGACCGCATCGTCTCCTTCCTCGAAAAGCCCAAAGATCCGCCCCCCATGCCGGACAATCCGGATCGCTGCTTCGCGAGCATGGGGATCTACGTTTTTCGGACGGGGTTCCTCTTCGAGCAGCTGCGGCGCGACGCGGAAGACCCAAATTCGAGCCATGATTTCGGCAAGGATATCATTCCGCATCTCGTGCAGAATGGCCGCGCCTTCGCCCATCGCTTCACCCAATCCTGTGTCCGTTCCGAGGAAGGTGCGGAACCCTATTGGCGCGATGTCGGCACGCTCGATGCCTATTGGCAGGCCAATATCGACCTCACGGACGTGCTGCCGCCGCTCGACCTCTATGACGCGACCTGGCCGATCTGGTCCTATTCCGAACTGACCCCGCCGGCGAAATTCGTGCATGATGTGGGGGAACGGCGGGGCGAGGCGGTCGCCTCCCTCGTCTCCGGCGGCTGCATCGTCTCGGGCGCGCGGGTGCGCCGCTCGCTGCTCTTCACCGGCGTGCGCGCCCATTCCTTCGCGAGCATCCAGGGCGGGGTGGTGCTGCCTTATGCGACCATCGGGCGCGGGGCGCGGCTTTCGAACGTCATCATCGATGCCGGGGTGACGATCCCGGACGGGCTGGTGGCCGGGGAAGACCCCGAGGAGGATGCCCGCCGCTTCCGCCGTACCGAGGCCGGCATCTGCCTCATCACCCAGCCGATGATCGACGCGCTCGGCTGATGGCGGCGCTCGAGGTTCTCGCCGTCGCGTCCGAATTCTTCCCGCTCGTCAAGACCGGGGGACTTGCGGATGTGGCGGGCGCGCTGCCCGCGGCGCTGCGGCCGCATGGCATCGCCGTCACCACCCTCTTGCCCGGCTATCCGGCCGTGCTGGCGGGGATGGCGGGCACGCGCCTCACCCAGGATCTCGGCCCGCTCTTCGGTGGCCCGGCCCGGCTGCTGGCGGGCGAAGCCGCGGGCGCCCCGCTCCTCGTGATCGACGCGCCGCATCTCTACGCCCGGCCCGGCAACCCCTATCTCGACAGCATGGGCCGCGACTGGCAGGACAATGCCGCCCGCTTCGCCGCGCTCGCGCGCGTCGGCGCCCGCCTCGCCCGCGGGCTGCTGCCGGATTGGCGCCCCGCTCTGGTGCATGGGCATGATTGGCAGGCGGGGCTGCTGCCGGCCTATCTGCATTACGAGACTGGTGGCGAGCCGGGCCGGACCCTGCCGCCGAGCGTGACGACGATCCACAACCTCGCCTTCCAGGGCCTGTTCGAGCCGGGCCTGCTCGCGGAACTCGGCCTGCCGCCCGCCGCCTACGCCATCGATGCGCTGGAATATCATGGCAGGATCAGCTTCCTCAAAGGCGGCATCCGCTTCGCTGACCGGGTGACGACGGTTTCGCCCAGCTACGCGCGGGAAATCCGCACGCCGGAAGGCGGCATGGGGCTGGACGGTCTGCTCCGCGCCCGCGGCACGGCGGTGAGCGGTATCCTCAACGGGATCGACACGACTGTCTGGGATCCGCGCACCGACCCGGCCCTGCCGCAGGGCTATTCCCTGCAAGACCCCACGGCACGGGCGGCGAGCAAGGCCGCGCTCTGCGCGCGTTTCGATCTCGACCCCGCGCGTCTGCTCTTCGGTGTCGTCAGCCGGCTGACGACGCAGAAGGGGCTCGACCTGCTGCCCGACTGCCTGCCGACGCTGCGGGAGATGGGCGCCGGCCTCATCATCCTCGGCAGCGGCGCCGCCGACCTCGAACGCGCTTTCGCCGAGGCGGTGCGGCCGGGCGAAACGAGCGTTATGCTCGGCTACGATGAAAGCCTCGCCCACCTCATCTATGCCGGCGCCGATGCGCTGCTCATCCCCTCCCGCTTCGAGCCCTGCGGCCTCACCCAGCTTTGCGCCATGCGCTACGGCTGCCTGCCGGTGGTAACCCGCGTCGGCGGGCTCGCCGATACCGTGATCGACGCCAATGAGGCCGCGCTGGCGGCCGGCGTTGCCACCGGCTTTCAGATGGACGCGCCGGACCAGGAGGCCCTCGATCGCGCGCTCCGCCGCGTCGGCGCCGTCTGGCAGGATCGCGCGGCCTGGGCAGCGATGCAGCGGAGCGCCATGGCCGGTGACGTGAGCTGGAACCGCTCCGCCCGGCAATACGCGGCGCTGTTTCGCGAACTGGTGCCCGAGGGCGCCGGCGATTAGAGCGCGATCGGGGCGGCGCGCCTTGCCGCAAGCCGCCTGCAAGCCACGCCCGCGCTGCGTTCGGCGCGCATCTGCCCCTGATCGGACAGTGCCGTCTGACCAGGATATGCCCAAGACAATGACCACCAGGAAGCTTTGAGGATCAGCGCCATGACCCCTGCCACCCCCATCCTGCCCGAGGACCATGCGCGCGCGAGCCTCATCGGCCGCGTGTTCGACCCGGCGCTCGGCGGCCCGGCGATCGTGCATCTGCGCGGCGAGCGGCTGGCCGACATCACCGCCGCCGGGCCGACCGTCTCGGCCCTTCTGGAACGGGATGCGCCGGCGGAGACGCTCGGCGCCATCGCCGCGCCGCGCGAATACGATCTCGCAACCGTCATCGAGGCGAGCCTCGCCGGGCGGCAGGACGTGCCGCATCTCCTCGCCCCCTGCGATCTTCAGGCGGTGAAGGCTTGCGGTGTCACCTTCGCGCGCTCGATGATCGAGCGGGTGATCGAGGAGCGGGCGCGCGGCGATTTCCGCGCCGCCGAGACCATCCGCGCCCAGATCAGCGAGGCGATCGGCGGCCAGATCCGCACGCTCAAGCCCGGCTCGGCCGAGGCCACGCGGGCCAAGGAGGTGCTGATGGCGGCCGGCCTGTGGTCACAATATCTCGAAGTCGGCATCGGGCCGGATGCCGAGGTCTTCACCAAGGCGCCGGTGCTCGCCGCCGTCGGCCTCGGCGCGGAGATCGGCATCCTGCGGAAATCGAGCTGGAACAATCCGGAGCCCGAGGTCGTCCTCGCCGTCAACAGCCACGGCGCGATCCGCGGCGCGACCCTCGGCAACGACGTGAACCTGCGCGACATCGAGGGGCGGAGCGCGCTGCTGCTCGGCAAGGCCAAGGACAACAATGCCTCGACCGCGATCGGCCCCTTCATCCGCCTCTTCGATGCGCATTTCACGCTGGATGACGTGCGGCAGATGGATCTGAACCTCACCGTCAGCGGCGCGGCGGACGGCTATGTGCTGCGCGGCACGAGTTCGATGCGCGAGATCAGCCGCGATCCGGAGGAGTTGGTGCATCATGCCGCCGGCGCGCATCACCACTATCCCGACGGGTTCATGCTCTTCCTCGGCACGCTCTTCGCGCCGGTGCAGGATCGGGACGAGCCGGGCCAGGGCTTCACCCACAAGCTCGGCGACCGGGTGGAGATCGCATCTCCCCGCCTCGGATGTCTGGTCAATAGCGTGACCTATGCCGAGGAGGCGCCGGCCTGGACCTTCGGCATCGGCGCGCTGATGCGAAACCTCGCCGCGCGCGGCCTGCTTGCCTGAAGGGTCGGGCGCGCCCCTGAAGTCGCTCTAACGAAGGCGGGCGAGCAGGGCCAGCAGCTCCGCCACTTCGTCGCCTGAGAGGGGCGCGAGGGTTTCCCGCGTGATCGCGGCAGCCGCGGCGAGGTTGCGGCGGGTGACCACCACGCCTTCGGGCGTGAGGTTGACCAGCAGCTTCCGCCGATCCTCCGCATCCGGCGTGCGGGAGACGAGGGCGCGCGCCACCAGCCGGTCCACCGTACCCTTGATCGTCGCCGCATCCATGAACACGGCGCGGCCGAGAGCGGATTGCGAGGTCTCGCCGATTTCGAGCAGTTTGGAGAGCACCGCCCATTGCATCGGCGTCAGCCCATCACCGATGCGATGCGCGAAGATGCCGGTGTGGCGCTGCGTCACCTGGCGCAGCAGGAAGCCCACCTGATCGTCCAGCTGGTAGCCTTCCATGATCTCCGGGATCAGCCGCGCGCCATCATCCATTCGGCTCTATCCCTTGCTGCCTAGCGGCTCGGCCTCGGCCAAGCGGCGATCGCCGCGGGCGAGCGGGCGCGGGCCCGCGGCCAGCCCGACCGCCACCAGAATTTCCCCGGCGCGCGGCGCATCCGCGACCCGCACCTCCATCGCATCGAGATGGCTCGGCAGATCCGCCGCATCGCGATGGCCGAGCGGCAGATCGAGCGCGCAGCCGAGGCCGCCGCGCTTCTTCGCCGAAGGCACGAGCGCCGCGCCGCCACCCAACGCCGCGCGCATCGGAGCGCCGAGCTTCGGGTGCGGGATGGCGGCCGCATGCTCGACCTCGCCCGCCTCGCCCACGATCGCGCCCTTGCCGAAGCTCTCCACCCGCTCGGGCGGGAGGCCGAGGGCGGCGAGCGCCTGCGCGGTGAGCAGCGCGCCGAGCCGCGCCCCGATCTCGCTCAGCGAGGCGAGATCGGCTTCGTAGCTGCCGGCGCAGGGATTGGCGATGACGGCGATCGCCACCGCCCGCCGCCTTGGCGGGTCAACCGGCTGCCCCATCTCCGCGCGAACCTCATCGAGAAGGGTGACGAGCTTGCGGAGGCCGGGCTCGATCATCGCAGCCCGTCCTCGCCCCGGATATCGGCCGCCGCCAGGCCGCCGACGCGGGCGTGGATGCGCGGCCCTGTCGTCATCACCAGGACGAGCGCCAGTTCATCGGCGCGCGGCGCATCCGCCACCCCCACCTCCATCGCGTCGAAATGGCTGCGCACATAGGAGGCGTTGATATGGGTCACCGGCACGTCGAGCCGGGCACCGAGCCCGCCGACCTTCTTGGCGGAGGGTACGATGGCGCGGGCATCCCCCAGCACCGCGCGCATGGCGTAGCCGCCGGGCACGTGCCAAAGCGCGCCATGCTCCAACTCCCCGGCCGCGCCGACGATGGCGCCCTTGCCGTAGCCCTCGACCGCGCGCGCATCGCCGCCCAGCGCCTGCACCAGCGCCTCGGCCATCTCAAGCCCCAAGGGTTCCAGCGTCTTCATGAAAGCGGCGATCTCCTCCACATAACGCCCGGCGAAAGGATTGGCGATCACGCTGATGCAGGCAGCGCGCAGCAAAGGCTGCGCAGGCGGCGGGCCGCCCTCGTGGAAGATGTGCTCGACCGTGACGACCCGCTTACGCAACAGGATCTTCGTCATTGTTATCTCCTATCGTGACTGTCTCGCCTTGCAGATGCAGGGCGGCGCGAAAAATCAGCCCGGCGGACCGCATCGCCGCCGCCCGCGCCGCACCTTGGGCGAGTGCCAGCGCGCGCTCCCCCGGCGCGAGGGGCCCGACCGCGCGGGTCACGCAGAGGCTGCCGAGATCGCTATCAGGCTGCAGGCTGCAGGCCGGGGCGCGCGCCACCGCCGGATGGCCTGGCAGATCGACGGCATTGGCGATCATGGTGGCGGCCGCATCCGCCGCCGCCGCCGTCCGCGCCAACACAGTAACGGCATCGGCGATGCCGAGCGAAAAGCTCCGCCCCCGCCAGCCGCTGGTGGCAAGCCCGCGCGCCGGATCGGCGGCTGCGAGCCGGAAGCGGCCGAAGAGATCGGGCGCCGCAGGCTCGGGCCGCGCCACCATGCCGATGCGGATCGCCTCGCCCGGCGCGAGATGGAGTGCGATATCCCCGCCGTTGTTGACGGCCGCCCGCGCGAGGGGCGCCGCGGCCAGCATGGCGGCCAGCACCTCCTCGGCCACGGCGCCGGCGACGGCGGCCATCGGCGTGATGAAGCCCCAGCGGCGGAGCGGCGCCACGGCAGCCACCATGCGTTGCGCGATCACGCCATGGAGCGGGCCGGAGGTTGCGCCGACATCCTGGCGGAGCGGCGGCAGCTCGGCGCAGAGTTCGTCGAGGATGGTCGTGAAACGCTGCCGCGCCGCGCGATAGGCGTGCTCGACCGCGCGCGCCTCGCCAGCGCTGAGAATAACGAGGTCGATCGGCCCATCCTGCAGATGCAGGCGCGCCGCGCCGGAGGCAGCCGCCGGCAGCAGCCGCGCCCGCGCGCGGGGGGCGGCGGCAGAGCCCGGGCTCAGCGCGGCAGGGCCGGCGCCAGCGGCCATGGGTTTTCCGGCAATTGCCGGGCGAAGCGGTGCGGCGCCGCCCTGCTCAGCGTTTCGGCCCGCCGCACATGATCCATATAGCCGCCCATCGCCTGGTAATGCGCGAGCGGCATGGTGAATTCGATCGGCGCCACCAGCGCCGGCGTCGGGACATAGCCGAAGGCGTTCTCGGGCAGCTTTGTCACATCCACCATGAAGGTGATGCCGCCGCCCGGCCAGAGATAGACCGGCGCGCCACCGCAGGTGAGCCGGGCACTCCCCCGCGCGACCGACTGGGTGAGCCGCACCGGATTATCCGTCACCCCCGCGCGGAGCGAGCCGCCGGCGCCGCCGATGAAGAGCACGCTCGCCAGCGCCGGCTCGCAATTCTCGGCAATCCGCGCGACAGAACGGGCAAGCGCCGCCGGCAGATCCGCCGCCACCGGGCGCAGCGCCTCGTCGAGCAGGTAGTAGCCGTAATGCTCGCCGGTCGTGCTCACCATCAGCAGGCGGAGGCCCGGCCGCGCGTGCTTGGCATCGAAAGGTTCGAGGATGGCGAGAGGATCGGTGATATCGGTGCCGCCCCAGCCGGTGCCGGGCCTGGCCACCTGGAAATAGCGGCCCGGGGTGGAGCGCCGGCCGCGCAGGCGAATGCCCGTGGGCGGCACGCCGAGCAGCTTGCCGCCCTGATGTTCGGACAGCACGCCGGTGATATGGTCATCGACCACCACCACCTCATCGACGAGGCCGAGCCATTGCGGCGCGAAGATGCCGATGGTGGCCGAGCCGCAGCCGACCCGCATCCGCCTCTCCTGCACACCGTTGACGATCGGGGCCTCCCCGGCCTGCACGATGATGGTTGCACCGTCATCGACGGCCAGTTCGACGGGCTGGCGGTTGCAGAGCGCGAGCAGCGTCTCGCAGGTGACGCGCCCCTCCTTCTTGCTGCCGCCGGTGAGATGGGCGACGCCGCCGAGCGAGAGCATCTGCGAGCCGTATTCCCCGGTCGTCACATGGCCGACCGGCTCCCCCCCGGCGCACAGGATGGCGCGCTCCTCGCCGAGGTGGCGGTCGGTATCGATCTTGATCTTCACCCCGCAATAGCTGAACACGCCTTCGGTGACGACGGTGACCATATCCACCCCCTCCACCTCGGTCGCGACGATGAAGGGCGCGGGCTTGTAATCGGGATAGGTGGTGCCGGCGCCGATGGCGGTCACGAAGGTATCGGCGCCGCGCACCAGCCGGCCATCCCAATCCTCATCCGCCTGGAAGGCGACCATCGGGGCGCCTTCGGCCCGCGCGGCTTCGAGCAGGACGAGCGGATCGACCCGCACCAACACCCCCGCCTCATTGGCATAGCGATCGCAGGCGCCGGCCTGGCCCAGGCGGATATTGCACATCACCGGGCAGGCATCGCAGCGAATGGTGGCGGCGGGTTCAGCCATGCGGTTTCCCCTGCATCAGCGCGCTTTCATGGGCCATCGCGCGGCGCAGCCGGGCGATGCGGGCGGGCAGATCGGTCCAGGCGGGGCGATCGGGCGCGTATTGGCGGCGCAGGAAGGCAGTGAGGTCGGCGATCTGGCGGTCGCTCAGCACCGGGCCGAAGGCGGGCATCGCGCCCATGCTGGGCTCGGGCGGATGCGCGATGCCGCCGAGGATGGTGCGGATGAGGTTGTCCGGCCGCTCCGCCTGGATATTGCTGTTGTAGGCAAGGTTGGGCTTTACCCCGAAGAGCGCCGGGGCGCTCGGCGCATGGCAGGCGGCGCAGGCGCCTTGGAAGATGCGGCCGCCGGGCCCGGCCGAGGGCAGCAGGATGCCGGCATTGCGCTGGTCCGCCGCTTCCGCCGCGGCCGCGGCGGCGCCCGGCGTCACCTCCGGGCCGAGGGAGGCGAGGTAATGCGCCATCGCCCGCAGATCGGCATCGGGCACGGATTGCAACTCATGCACCACCGGCGCCATCGGCCCTGCCGCCGGCCCATGCTGCGGAGAGAAACCGGTGCGCAGATAGGTGTAGAAGGCATCTTCCGTCCAAGGCACGGGGGATTGGGAGAGATGCGCGAGCGGCGGCGCCATCCAGCCCTCCGCCTCGCCGCCGGCGAAGCGGCGGCTCCTGATCTCCGCCCCCATCGCGTTGCGCGGGCTGTGGCAGGCGCTGCAATGGCCCAAGCCCTCCACCAGATAGGCGCCGCGGTTCCATTCGGCCGAGCGCGCAGGATCCGGCCGATACGCGCCGGGGCGGAGATAGAGCGTGTTCCAACCCACCATCAGCGTGCGGAAGCCCAAGGGAAAGGCGAGATCATTGGCCCGGGCGGGCGCCACTACGGGCTTTTGCGTCATGAGATAGGCGTAGATCGCTTCGAGGTCGTCGTCCGTCACCTTGGTGAAATGGGTATAGGGAAAGGCCGGGTAGAGGTGCCGCCCGTTGCGCCCAATCCCCTCGCGCATCGCCCGGCGGAAGGCTTCGAAGGACCAGTCGCCAATCCCGGTCGTGGGGTCGGGGGTGATGTTGGTGCTGTAGATCACGCCGAACGGCGTCTCCAGCGGGCGGCCGCCGGCAAGCATCGCCCCGCCCGGCGCGGTGTGGCAGACCGCGCAATCGCCAAGCGCCGCCAGCACCCGGCCGCGCGCCAGCGTCTGCTCGGAATAGAGGCCGGCGCCCGGGGGTGAGGCCGGCTCGAAGGCCTGGCGGACCGGCAGCGCCACCGCGCAGGCGCCGAGCAAGCCGGCAAGGCCGAAGCCGAGCCCGGCCCAGAAGCCGCGCCTGCGGGCGGCGGACGGCGCGGCCAAGGCGGCAGCAGCCGGCGCCGCCGGGGGTGGCACGACCCCGGCCTCCATCAGGCCGCGGCGTACCCGCTCGGGTGTGAAGGGCACTTCGCGAAAGCGCACGCCGGTCGCATCGTAGATCGCATTGGCGATGGCAGCCGCACTCGGCACCGAGGCCGATTCGCCCACACCGAGCGGCGGCTCGCCCGGCCGGTCCATCATCACCACCTCGATCGGCGGGATCTCGGGGAAGGTGATCAGCGGATAGCCGCCCCAGTCCTTCGTCTCCACCGCCGTGTCGTTCGCCCGCACCTCCTCTTTCAGCACTCGGCTGATGGATTGGATGACATTGCCGTGGATCTGATGCCGCACCCCGGCCGGGTTGATCATCAGCCCCGAATCCTGCCCGACGGTGACGCGCGTCAGCGCGACATCGCCGGTCGCGGTATTGACCTCGACATCGGCGACCCAGGCCGACCAGGCGGCGGGCAGGCCGGGAAACGGGCCATGGACATAAACGGCATAGGCGAAGCCGCGCCCGCGCCGGATATCCCCCGCGCCGCCGAGCGAGCCCGGCGCGGTATGCGGCACCCAATCGGCCCGTTCGGCGACAGCGCGGATGAGATCGCGCGCCCGCGGGTCTTGCAGATAGCGGAGACGGTATTCCACCGGATCGGCGCCGGCGGCGGCGGCCGCCTCGTCGATCCAGCTTTCATGGGCGAAGGAATTCGGCATCGCGGAAACCCCGCGCAGCCAGGAGGCGCGCAGGATGGGCGGCATGTCGTAGGCGGCGATGCGCATCGTCTCATAGGCATAGGGCGGAACCGCCGTCCGATCGCCCATGGTGAAGACCGCCGGCTCCGGCGGGATCGCCCCCGTCAGCAGGGCGGCGAGCAGCGGCGCGCCGTTCGAGGGGTAGCGGGTCGAGAAATCATAGGCAGCGACGCCGCCCAGCTCATCGAGCCCGCCCGCGATCTCCATGAGCTGGGCGGCACCCTTCGGCTCCCAGGCGGTCTCCTCCGCCCGGGTGAGCTGCACGCGCACCGGCCTCCCGACGGCGCGGGAGAGCAGCGCCGCATCCGCCCCCACATCATCCGCGCAATTGCGGCCGTAGCAGCCCGCCGCCTGGTGGCGGATGATCTCGATCCGCTCCTCGGCCAGCCCGAGCAGCCGCGCCAGATCGGCGCGCAGCATGTGCGGATTCTGCGTGCCCGACCAGAGGGTGAGGCCATCCTCCCGCCAATCCGCGACCGAGCAGGAGGGCCCGATCGCGCCATGCAGGTGATAGGGCCAGACATAGCTGCGATCGAGCCCGAGCGCCGCACCGGCGCGCGCGGCCACCACATCGCCCCGGCTCAGCAATTCCCGCCGCTTGGCCGGGTTCTCCCGCAAGGCGGTGGGGATATCGGTGAGATCGGGCAGCGGCGGCGCGGGCTTCCAGGTCACCCGCAGGCGCTCCGCCGCCAGCGCCGCCTGCTCTTCCCGCTCCGCCACGATGCCGATGAAATCCCCGATCACCACGAGCTTGACGAGGCCCGGCACCTCGGCGATCGAGGCCTCGTCCACCGCGACGAGGCTGCGCCCGACGAAGGGGCCGCTATCCCGCCCGGCATAGGGTGGCCGCACCATGCGGCCATGCAGCATGCCCGGCACCCGCACATCATGCACATACGTGAAGGTGCCGGTGGCCTTGGCCGGCAGATCGACGCGGGCAACCTCGCGGCCGACGATGCGATAATCCTCCGCCGGCTTGAGCGCGGCGGCGGGATCGATCCGCACGAGGATGCGCTCCTCGCCGATGAGATCGCCGTAAGAGAGGCCGCTCTCCGCGCCCGAGGCGAGCAGGATGCGGCCGGCGGAGACCGTGAGCCCCCCCGCCGCGGTGCCGAGCCGCTCCGCGGCGCGGGCGAGCAGCACGGCGCGCGCCGTCGCCGCCGCGCGGGCAAGCGGCTTGGCCGCTACCTGGATCGTCTCGCTCGCGATGGTCGGGCCCTGATCGGGCGTGCGCTCGGTATCGCCAAGCACCATGGTGACGGCGGCGAAGGGCAGATCGAGTTCCTCGGCCAGGATCTGGCCGAGCGCCGTGCCGATGCCGGTGCCGAGATCGACATGGCCACAAAACCCGGTGGCGGTGCCATCGCGATGCAGGATGAGGAAGATCTCGGGCGTGTTCTGGCCGCCGCCGTCCGGCCTGTCCCGCACCACCAGCAGCTGGCCCCTGCCCTCCAGATAATCGGCGAAGCGGCGCAGGCCGTCTGAGCCTGGCCCGCCTGCGCGAGCGCTATCAGGACCGGGCGTCTCCGGCCTCTCCCCGCTCATGCGCTGCCGCCCGCTGAAGCGGCGCCGCGGGCGGCACGCCGGGCGGCCGCCATGATCTCGACATGCGTGCCGCAGCGGCAGAGGTTGTAGCGCAGCGCCTCGGCGATCGCGCGGTCGTCGGGATGCGGATCACGCGCGAGCAGGGCGACGACGCTGATGATCATGCCGTTGAGGCAATAGCCGCATTGCGCCCCCTGCTCGGCGATGAAGGCGGCCTGCACCGGATGCGGCGCCGCCACCGTGCCGAGCCCTTCGAGCGTGGTGATCTCCCGCCCCTCCACCAGCCCCACGGCAAGGCAGCAGGACCGCGCCGGCCTGCCGTCCACAAGTACCGCGCAAGCCCCGCATTCGCCGAGGCCGCATCCGTATTTCGGGCCGTTGAGGCCAAGATCGTTGCGCAGGATGAAGAGCAGCGGCGTCTCGGGCGAGACTGCCAGAGCATGGGTGGCATCGTTGACGCGGAGCGTCAGCGGCCGCACGAAATCTGCCTCGTCTCCATCCGCCTGCCCCAAGCCTCAGCCCGATCGTTTGCACACATAGGATCATGCGGGGCGGATCGGCCTGTCAACGCTTTTCGCGCGCGCATGCCCCCGCCAGAAGGGCAGGATCGGCCCCCGGGGCCGGCGCCGTCAAGCGAGCAGGCGTAGCCCGACGATGAACAGCACGAGGGCGAGCGCCACCCGCACCGCGCGATCGGGCAGCAGATTGGCGGAGAGGCTGCCGATGATCACGCCGGGGATCGAGCCGAGCAGCAGCGAACCGACCAGGGCGAAATCGACATCGCCGAGCCACCAATGGCCGAGCCCCGCGAGCAGGGTGAGCGGCACCGCATGGGCGATGTCGGAGCCGACCAGCCGCACCGGCGGCAAGGCGGGGTAGAGCAGCACCAGGGCGGAAACCCCGATCGCCCCGGCACCGACCGAGGTGAGCGTCACGACGACGCCGAGCACCGCGCCGAGCAGGATGGTCATCGTCCGGCGCTGCCCCTCGCTGGTATCGGCGAGAAGCGGCGCGAGCCGGCGGCGAAGCTGCGGCTGGAAGATGACGCAGAGGGCGGTAAAGACCAGCACAGCGCCGAGGGCGAGGTTCAGGATGGGCGAGCCGTGGCTCGTGATGTGGAAGGCTGCGCAGAAGAGGATGGTGAGCACGGTGAGCGGCACGCTGCCGAAGGCGAGGCGCCCGACCACCTGCCAATCGACGCTCCGCTTCCAGCCATGCACCCCCGCACCGACCACCTTGGTGGTGGAGGCATAGAGCAGATCGCTGCCGACCGCCGTGGAGGGGTGGATGCCGAAGACCAGGATGAGGAGCGGCGTCATCAGCGAGCCACCGCCGACCCCGGTGATGCCGACCAGCAGCCCGACCAGCAGGCCAGAGAGGCTGTGGCCGAGAAACAGGTTCACGTCGCCGCGCCTTCGCGGCCATAGGCGACGAAATGGGGGTTGCGAAAGCCGGGCTTGCCATAGGCGAAGCGCGCCCCGTCGAGCGTGCGGAGGCCGCCGCCGGCGGCCGCCAGCACCGCATGCCCCGCCGCGATATCCCATTCCATGGTGGGGCCGAGGCGGGGGTAAAGATCGGCCTCGCCGGCGGCGATCAGGCAGAGCTTGAGGGAGCTGCCGGCCGCCCGGAAGGCCGCGACCTGCCGCCCGGCGAGAAACGCCTCCATCGCCGCCGCGTCGCCATGCGAGCGTGAGCCCACCACCGTCAGCCCCTCCGGCGGCACCGCGCGGCAGAGGATCGGCCGCTCGCCCGCGGCATCGGCGCGCAGCGCCCGGCCCGCCGCCCCGGCATAGGTCTGCCCCAGCGCGGGGGCAACGACGACGCCAAGCACCGGCCGCCCATCCTCGATCAGCGCGATATTGACGGTGAACTCGCCATTGCCCTTGAGAAACTCCTTCGTCCCGTCCAGCGGATCGACGAGCCAGAAGCGATCTCCAACCGTCGTGGGGCCGATCCCGGCCGCCACCTCCTCCTCGGAGACGACGGGAATCTCCGGCGTCAAGGCGCGCAGCCGGGGCAGGATGACGGCTTCCGCCGCCTCGTCCGCCAGCGTCACCGGGCTGCCATCCGCCTTCTCCCGCGCCCCGGCCTGATCGCCGTAGAAGGCGAGCGTCGCGCGGCCCGCCTGCTCGGCGATGGCGCGCACCGGGCCGAGGAGATCGAGCATGCTCCGCGCTTCGCCGAGGGCGCCGCTCACGCGCCCACCCTCCGCAAAAGGCCGCGCTCTTCCAGCAGGTCGATGATCTGGCCGGCCGCCTGCTCGGGCGAAAGGCTCGTCGTGTCGATCCGGATTTCGGGCGCCTCCGGCGGCTCGTAGGGGCTTGAGATGCCGGTGAAGTTCTTGATCTGCCCGGCCCGCGCCTTCTTGTAGAGCCCCTTCGGGTCGCGCTCTTCGGCAACCTTCAGCGGCGTGTCGATGAAGACCTCGAGGAACTCGCCCTCGGGCAGCAGTTCGCGCGCCATCTGCCGCTCGGAGCGGAAGGGCGAGATGAAGGAGACGAGCACGATGAGGCCGGCATCCGTCATCAGCCGGGCCACCTCGCCGACGCGCCGGATATTCTCGACGCGATCGCCATCGGTGAAGCCGAGATCGCGGTTGAGGCGGTGGCGAACATTGTCGCCGTCGAGCAGCGTCGAATGCTTGCCGCGCTCGAACAGCCGACGCTCGACGATATTGGCGATGGTCGATTTGCCCGCGCCCGAGAGGCCGGTGAACCAGAGCACGAAGGCGCGCTGATCTTTCTGCGCCGCCCGCGCCGTACGGTCGATCGAGACCGCCTGCCAATGGATGTTCTGCGCCCGCCGCAGGGCGAAATGGATGGTGCCGGCGGCGACCGTCTCGTTCGTGAAACGGTCGATCAGCACGAAGCCGCCGGTTTCGCGGTTCTTCTCATAGGGATCGAAGGCGATGGGCTGGCTGACGCTGATATTGCAGAGCGCGATTTCATTCAGCGCCAATTGCTTGGCCGCCACATGTTCGAGCGTGTTGACGTTGATCTTGTGCTTGAGCGTGGTGACGGAGGCCGAGACCGTGCGCGCGCCGAGCTTGAGCAGGTAGCTGCGCCCGGGAAGCATCGCGATCTCGTTCATCCAGACGAGCGTGACCTCGAACTGGTCGGAAACCTCGATCGGGTCGCCGGTGCCGGTCAGCACATCGCCGCGGCTGCAGTCGATCTCATCCTCGAGGCAGACGGTGACGGATTGGCCCGCAACCGCGAAGGGCAGGTCGCGATCGAGAAAGACGCGCGATACGCGGCTCTCGCGGCCCGAGGGCATGACCCGCACGGTATCGCCCGGCTTGACGGAGCCTGCCGCGATCAGGCCGGAAAAGCCCCGGAAATCCTGGTTCGGCCGGTTGACCCATTGCACCGGCATGCGGAAGGAGGCGCTGCGATCCGCCGTGCGGGTGGGCACCGTTTCCAGATGTTCGAGCAGGGAGGGCCCGCGATACCAGGGCATATTGCCGCTCGGCGCGGTGATATTGTCCCCCATCAGCGCCGAGAGCGGGATCGCGGTGATATGCTCGAGCGAAAGCCCGGCCGCGAAGCTCGTGTAATCGCCGAGGATGCGGCAGAACACCTCCTGGCTGTAGTTCACGAGATCCATCTTGTTGATGGCGAGGACGATATTGCGGATGCCGACGAGGGAGGCGAGGTAGGAATGCCGCCGCGTCTGCGTCAGCACGCCGCGCCGGGCGTCGATCAGGATGATGGCGAGATCGGCGGTCGATGCCCCCGTCACCATGTTGCGGGTATATTGCTCATGACCCGGGGTATCGGCGACGATGAATTTGCGCTTCTCGGTCGAGAAGAAGCGGTAGGCGACGTCGATCGTGATGCCCTGCTCGCGCTCGGCGGCGAGGCCATCGACCAGCAGGGCGAAATCGATATTCTGCCCCTGCGTGCCCATCTTCTTGGAATCGGCCTCGAGGGCGGCGAGCTGATCCTCGAAGATCATGCGGCTGTCGTACAGCAGGCGGCCGATGAGGGTGGACTTGCCGTCATCGACCGAGCCGCAGGTGATGAAGCGCAGCAGGCTCTTCTGCTCGTGCTGGCGGAGATAGGCCTCGATATCGGTCGCCAGGAGGTCGTTCTGCTGGTCCATCAGAAATATCCCTCCTGCTTCTTCTTTTCCATGCTGGCGCCGCTATCCTTGTCGATCGCGCGGCCCTGGCGCTCGCTCGTCGTGGTCAGCAGCATCTCCTGGATGATCGCGGGCAGCGTATCGGCATGGCTTTCAACCGCGCCGGTCAGCGGATAGCAGCCGAGCGTGCGGAAGCGGATGCTCTTCATCTCCGGCTTCTGCCCTTCGGGGATGCGCATCCGCTCGTCATCGACCATGATCGTCATGCCGTTGTACTGCACGGTCGGGCGCTCAGCCGCGAAATAGAGCGGCACGATCGGGATGCTTTCCTTATAGATGTATTGCCAGATATCGAGCTCGGTCCAGTTCGAGAGCGGGAAGACACGGATCGTCTCGCCCTTGTTCTTGCGGGTGTTGTAGAGGTTCCAAAGCTCGGGCCGCTGGCTTTTCGGGTCCCAGCGGTGGCCGGGCGCGCGGAAGGAGAAGATGCGCTCCTTGGCGCGGCTCTTCTCCTCGTCCCGCCGCGCGCCGCCGAAGGCGACATCGAACTGGAAGTGATCGAGCGCCGCTTTCAGCGCCTCGGTCTTCATGATGTCGGTATAGGCGCTGCCGTGGTCGAAGGGGTTGATGCCGCGGGCGAGCCCGTCGTGATTGATCCACTCATGGAGTTCAAGGCCGAGTTCCTTCACGCGGGCATCGCGGAAGCCGATCATCTCGCGGAACTTCCAGGTGGTGTTCACGTGCAGCAGGGGAAAAGGCGGCTTGCCCGGAGCGAAAGCCTTCATGGCGAGGTGCAGCATCACTGCGCTATCCTTGCCGATGGAATAGAGCATGACCGGGCGTTCGGCTTCGGCCGCCACCTCGCGCATGATGTGGATGCTCTCGGCTTCCAGGCGCTGAAGATGGGTGAGGTCTGGCCCCGCCAGAATCGCCTCGGCGACGGGATCGGGCATTCTATTCTCCCATAGATCAGGACGCAGCAGATGACGGGGGATCCCCGTGAACTCCTCGATCCGCAGAACGAGGTCGGCCGGGATGTCCCGCTCGCCCTTCACCCATTGGCTGACGGCGCCTTCGCTGCGACCGACGGCTTCGGCGATATCGCGCTGGCGCTTGCCGCTCTGGCGGAAAAGGAGCTTGAGATCCGACATAGGCGATCTTTAGCTGAACTAAAGTTCCGCCAGCAAGCCTCAAAAATGCGCGGTTGCCCTGCAAACCCCGGGGCCTGGCCAATTTTTTCGCAAAGTGAAAGCCAGTTTTACCAAATGCTTAACCCATCGGAGCGCAAGTCTCTTGTTGCACCTGCTCACAAGCTTCCGATAACAATGCGGGCGAGTGGATTGATCTCTCATGCCTGGCATTCGCCAGAAGAAGGTTGGCGCGGTGATGGAACTCGGCTGGGCCTTGGAAATGGATGAGGGCCAGTCGCGCCAGGATGAATGGCGCCCGCGCGCGGTGGCGCTCGGCAACCGGCTGCTCCGTGTCGAGGAGCAGACCTTGCAGTTGCGCGGCGAGATATCGCGCCTGACGCACGAGCTTTCGCAGGCGACGACCAGTACGGCGGGTGCCGGCGGCTGGTTCTCCCCTGCCCGCGGCCGCCATGGCTGGCGCCGGGCGGAGGAGCCGCAGGCACCGCTTTCCGCCTATTCGCTCTATGATTTTCGCGTGGATGATGCGGTGGTGGAGGAAGGGGATCGCGGCAAGGTCTTCCTCGGCGCGCATGGGCTGACGGCGAGCGTGCCGGATTTCGCCGGCGCCGTCGCCTCCCTCAACGCCACCCCCCGGGTGCTGCGGGTCATCGGCCCGGAGGCCGAGGGCGAAGCCGCCGAGCGGCCCGATGTTTCGATCATCCTGCCGATCTACGGCCAGCTCGCCTATACGCTGAACTGCCTCGACAGCCTCTTCGCCCATCAAAGCCGCTACAGCGCCGAGATCATCATCATCGACGATGTCTCCCCGGATGCGAGCAGCAGCTTCCTGCCCGAGGTGCAGGGCATCCGCTACCATCGCCAGCCGCAGAATGGCGGCTTCATCCGCAGTTGCAATACCGGCGGCGGCCTGGCGCGCGGGCGCTACGTCATCATGCTCAACAACGATACCCGTGTCGTCGATGGCTGGCTCGATGGGCTGATCGACAGCTTCGCCCTCTTTCCGCGCGCCGGGCTCGTCGGCTCCAAGTTGTTCTACCCCGACGGCAGCCTTCAGGAAGCCGGCGGCATCATCTGGCGCAACGGCACCTGCTGGAACTACGGCCGCAACGACGATCCGAACCGGCCGGAATACTGCCATGCCCGGCAGGTGGACTATATCTCCGGCTGCGCGATCGCGCTGCCGGCCGAGCTGTGGCAGGAGATGGGCGGCTTCGATCCGCTCTTCACCCCCGCCTATTGCGAGGATGCCGATCTCTGCCTGCGGGTGCGGGCGAGCGGGCGCGAGGTGTGGTTGCAGCCGCAATCGCGGATCGTCCATTACGAGGGCAAGACCTCGGGCACCGATACCAGCGCAGGCGTCAAGGCCTATCAGGTGACGAATACGCGCAAACTCTATCTCCGCTGGCGGCATCTGCTCGAAAGCCATCGGCGGGATCCGGAGGCGCCGTATTTCGAGCGTGAGCGTTTCGTGCAGCGCCGCATTTTGGTGGTGGATGTGACGGCGCCGACGCCGGACCAGGATGCCGGATCGGTGCAGACGGTGCTGGCGCTCCAGGTCTGCGGTCTGCTCGGCTACAAGGCCTATTTCACCCCGGCCGACAACTGGCTCTTTCAGCCGGGCTACACCACCGACCTGCAGAAGATCGGCATCGAGTGCGCCTATGCGCCCTACGATCTCGGCTTCACCAATTATCTGCGCGCCTACGGCCATCTCTTCGATGCCATTCTCGTCTATCGCCATACGGTCCTCGAAAAGGTGATCAAGGATATCCGCACCTACGCGAAGGATGCCTGCCTGCTCTTCCATGTCGCCGATCTGCACTTCCTGCGGCAGATGCGCGAGGCCGAGCTGGCCGACGATCCGGCCAAGCTCGCCGAAGCCGCCCAGGTCCGCGAACAGGAACTCCGCCTCGTCTCCCAAGCCGATTGCACGATCACCCATTCCACGGTCGAAGCGGAAGTTCTGGCCGAAGCGGTGCCGGATGCGCCGGTCGCCGTCTGGCCGTTGATGTATCCATGCGAGGGCACCCGCGTGCCCTTCTCTGCCCGGCGCGACATCTGCTTCCTCGGCGGCTACCGGCACCCACCGAACATCGATGCCGTCAACTACTTCATCACCGATATCCTGCCGCTGCTGCGCGCGGCGGACCCCGCCATCCGCTTCGTCATCGCCGGCTCCAATGCGCCCCAGGCGCTGCGCGAGATCACGGTGGAGGGCGTGGACTTCATCGGCCAGGTGCCCGATCTGCGCGATCTGTTCGACCGCTGCCGCGTCTTCGTCTCGCCGCTGCGCTACGGCGCCGGCGCCAAGGGCAAGGTGATGTCGGCACTGTCCTACGGCCTGCCGATCGTCTCCACCTCGGTCGGCGTCGAAGGCGCGGGGTTGGAGGAAGATCGCCACTACCTCATCGGCGATACGCCGGCCGAGTTCGCCGAGCAGGTGCTGCGCCTCTATCACGACGCGGCGCTGTGGCAGCGCTTTTCGGAGGCGGGGCAGCAGAAGCTTGCGGCCGATTTCTCGCTTGACATGGGGGCCCGGGTGCTCAGCGCGGCGATCGCCCGGGCGCATGCCCAGCGGCTTGGCATTTCCGGTGGAGAATCGCTCTGCCGCGAAAACATCACCGCCAAAGTAAGTAATGCTTGATTGTTAGACGCTCGCTGCAATCAGGCTCGGATTGTTTCTGTGCATTTGACCCCCACCTCGGAGCGGCATGGTGAAGATGACAGCAATGGGAAAACACTTATTGGATCGGGATTTGTGGTCCTTCGGCGTCACGCGGCTGTTTGGCAATCATGATCTGGGCGAATCAGGCCTCATCAGCGGCTGGGCCGGGCCCGAGGATGGGCATGTCTGGAACGACGGGCCGGAAGCGCTGATGCATGCAGTCTTCGAGCCGACCAACCGCCCGGTAACACTGACGATCGAGGGCATCCCCTTCCTCGGCGGCACGATCCCGTTCCAGGATCTCACCCTCTACGTCAACGGCGCGAGGCTCGGCTTCTGGCGGCTGTCTCAACCGAAGGTCTGCACGATCGAGGCGATTATCGAGCCCGAGCATATCTTCCTCCGCCAAGGCTATTCCGTGCTCTCCTGCGCCTTCCATATGCCGGGCGCCACCCGGCCGGTCGAGATCGGCCTCGGCAGCGATACGCGGGCCCTCGCCTTCTGCTTCCACTCCATCTGCCTCGCCTGAAGCCGACCGCGCGGCCGGCGGGCCTTCGGCCGCGCCACGTTGCGAGGTGGGGCAGAGGGCGCTATGACCGTTTCAGCGCCTGAGGATGGGCAAGGCACGGACTGCGGCCCCGCCATGCCTGGGGCGCGGCGGCGCAGCCTGCAACCGGTAGGATGACTGTGGGATCCGAGGCTTTCGTCCAATTTCCGGCCATGGCCTTCCGCTCGCGTGAGGAATTCCAGCGCTACCGCGATTCCCATCGGGATGTGTTCGACGAGCGCTACCGCCGCGAGCAGGCGCTCGGCGTCGCCGCGCCAAGCCTCAGCACCGATGGGATCTGCGCGCCCTGTCTGCGGGTTTCGACCTTCGCTTCCTCGACGCGCGATGGCGACGAGACCGCCGATGGGCGGCGCGTGCCGCATTGGCGCCTTGCCCAAAGCTGCGACTGCGCCTTCGGGCTGACGAGCCACGAGCGCGCGCTGCTGCATCTCGCGCTCGCCCGCGCGCCGGGTTCCAGCCAGACCCGCATCGGCGTCCTCGGCCGGGGCGAGCGGATCGCCGCCCGGCTGCGCACCAGCTACGACGAGGTGTCGCTCTGGCCGCGGCTGCTGGCGGAAGGGGCGGGCACGCTTGCGTTGCCAACGCCGCCGGCGCATCACCACGTGATCCTGGCAGCCGACGAGCTTGCCCATATCCCGCCGCTCGACCGCGCGCTTGCCGCGATTGCCCACGGCCTGGCGCCGGGCGGCCTCTTCATCGCCACCACCGCCTTCGATGTCGAGGCGGAGAGCAGCGTCAGCTACCTCGACCTGCCGGAGGAGGAGGGCCTGCCGATGCTCTTCTCGCGTGATCCCGCCCACCGCCTCGGCTGGGATCTCGTTCCTCGGCTGCGCGATGCCGGCTTCAGCGACGCGATAGGGCTTTGCTACTGGTCCGAGGAACTCGGCTATCTCGGCCCATACAATATGATCTTCCTCGCCTCCCGATGAGTGCCGATCGGAAAGGGCGGGCCGCCGGCGCCCCACCGCCTGGCGAACGCCCGGCACCGGGAGGATCCCCTTCCGCAGCGAGACGGAACTGAGCATGGCCTTGCAGGGCAATCTGGAAACGATCCAGGACGACGGGCTGATCGCCGGCTGGTGCTGGGATCCCACCCAGCCGCAGCGCCGGGTGCGGCTGACGGTGCTGGTCGATAACGAGCCGATCGGCCAGACCACGGCGGATGTCTTCCGCGCCGATCTCGAAGGCGCCGGCATCGGCGATGGCTGCTTCGCCTTCTCCTACCTGCTCCCATGGTCCGCCATCGCCAGCCGCTCGGTCGCGACGGTGCGCGTGTGCGATGCCGAGACGGGCGAACATATGGGCGGCGCGCTGACCTTCCGCCGCACCAGCCTCGTCCCGGTCGAGCAGCGGCTCGCCGCCCTCGAACAGACGGTGCGGCTGCTTGAGGCGCGGCTGAGCGAGGCGGAGGGCCGGGCGCGGCGCGAAGCCGGCCTCACCCGCAGCATGTTCGGGGCGATCGGCAGCTTCTTCACGCAGTTGGCGGAAATTCCGGTCGAGACGCTCGGCGCCGCCGGCAGCCTGCCGGCGATGGCGCCACTCGCCCTCGCCCAGCACCAGCATCCGCCCTTCGCCCTGGCCGTCGCCCCCGCCCCGATCATGACGCTCTGCCTGCTGGCGGATGGGCCGCTCGGCGAAGCCTATGCGGCGCTTGCCGCCCTGCATGCGAGCGGGGTGGATCGCGCGGCCGATATCCTGCTGCTCGATTGCGGGTTGACCGAGGAGCGGGCGATCCTGCCCGCGCTCGTGCAGAACCTGCGCTACTGGCGCCTCGCCGCGGGAGAATCGCCGCTCCTCGCGCTCAACCGCGCCGCCTCCTTCCAAGGGCACGATCTCTTCGCGCTCTTGCCCGCCTCCGCCCAGCCGGCAGCCGATTGGCTCGATGCGCTGCAGGAAACGCTGGCCGCGCATCCGGATTGCGCCGTCCTCGCCTGCCGGACGCTCGCGCCCGATGGCACCGTCCTCGCCTCCGCCCTGCTGCCGGACCGCGCCGGCCGCCTGGCCGACTTCGCCTTCGGCGAACCGGCCGAGGTGCCGCGGATCGACCGGCTGCGCCCGGTCGCGGCCGCGCGGGCGGCCGGGCTCGTCATCCGCAGCGCCGTCTTCCGCGCGCTCGATGGCTTCGATCCGGGCTTCGCACCCGGCGCCGAGGGCGGGGGCATGGGGCTCGGCGCTGCCGTCGCCGATCTCTGCCTGCGCGCCTGGGAGGCGGGCAGCCGGGTGCTCTACCAACCGCGCTGCACCCTGCGGGCGCAGGCCGAAGGCGGCACGGGCGATTTCGGCGCCGCGGCGGAGGATCCTGGCCTCGCCACCCTGCTTGCCGACCGGTGGGAGACGGTCGCCCTGCGCCGCCTGCCCTTCGCCTCCGGCAGCGCGCTCATCATCGACGATGCGGAAGCCGCCGGCCCGGCCACGATCGCCGAACATGCCGGCCTGCTGCAGCATCTTGGCTACGAGGTCAGCTTCGGCGCCATGACGGGGCTCGATCGCGAGCCCGCGGGCGCCGCCCTGTTGCGGGATCGCGGCATCATCGTGCTGCGCGCGCCGTTCCAGCCCTCGGTCGCGGCGACGATCAAGAACGCGACACCGCCCTTCACGCTGATCGAGATCTCGGCCCGCGCCGCCCTGCAGCTCGCGCCGGAGACGCTGCGCTACCTCTCCCCCAAATCCCGCATCATCCTGCGGCTGGATGCGGCGGCCGCCGTGAGCCTCGCGGAAGGCGATGGCGACGATCCTGCGGTCGAACGTCTGCGCAAGATCGCCCGCGCTTGCGACGGCGTGGTCGGCGAGCGCGAAATCCCGCCCGAGCGGCTCGCCGGTGGGGAGAGCGGCGGCAAGCCGCCTCTCCTGCTCTCGCTCGCGCCCAAGGGTGCAGCGGCCCGGCGCGGCGTCTGGCTCGTGCTCGACGGCGGGGCGGAGACCTCCGCCGCCACCGATGCCTGGCTCGCCACACTCGTCCCGGCGATCGCCAAGGCGCTGCCGAAATGCCAGCTGCATGCGAAACGCCAGCCGCAGCGGCCCTTGCCCAAGGGCATCACGCTGCATGCGCCGAGCACCTGCGACGGCGCGCTGCTCGGGCAGTTCCGCCTCGCCCTCGCCCCCTTCAAGGAAGCCGGGGCCGATCGCGGGGCGATCGAGGCCTGCCTCGCCGCCGCCCTGCCAGTGGTGGCGACCGCACCCGCCCTGCCGACGGGGGAAGAGCCGCCCGGCGCTACCCGGGTGGCGCCGAAGGATGCCGCCATCATCCGGCTTCTGCGCCAGCTCGTGCAGGATGATGACGCTTGGGCAGCACTCGCCGCCCCGCTTCTCGCCCCGCTGACGGGCGAGCCGGCGGCGGCCGCTTATGCTGCGATGCTGGACAAGCTGGCCACGGCCGGCTGAGGCGATGCAGGCCGAGATGCCCCCCTACGAGGTGCGGGGCGCCCTGCATCTGCAAGGGCGCATCGCCCATGGCTGGTGCCAATCGCCGCAAAGGCCGGGGGAATCGCTCCGCATCGAAATCCTGGCCGATGGCCGGGCGGTCGCGCGGGTGATCGCCGGCCGGCTGCACCTGCCGCTGGTCCGGCCGGGGGTCTCGGATGGGTATCACGGGTTTTCCATCCCCCTGCCGGAAACAGCGCTCGGCGATCTGATGCTGGAAGCGCGAGAGGTGGAGACGGGGCAGGTTTTCGCCCGCCTGCTGCCGGCAGCGCCCAGCGATATCGCCGCATGGCAGGCCCAGGCCAGGTCCTTGGGCGAGAGCCTCGCCACCGCGGAGGCGGGCATGCCGGAAACGATGGTCGCCGCCCGGCGGTTGCGCCAGGCCTTCGCCCAGGTCGGCGCCTTTCTGACGCTGGAGCGCGCCACCCCCCTCGCCCTCCGCGCGGTTGCCACGCCCCGGCTCAGCATCATCCTCGATCTGCCGCGCGGCCGTGCCGGCCCCGCCGATGCCGCAGCCGCAGGCAAGGCGCGGGCGGCGATCGCCGCCTTCGCGCCGCTCCTCGGCACTTTGAGCGCGGAGCTGATCGCGATCGACGATGGCAGCCTCGCCGATAGGCTGAGCGCGATCGCCGGGCTCCGCCTCTGCATCGCCCGGGAAGCGGCAGCCGCGGCGCGCCTCAACCGGGCGATCGGCCTCGCCGCCGCGCCGGCCGTCGCCTGTTTCGCCCCTGCTGCCCCGATCTCGCCCGCCGATCTGGCGCGGCTACTGGCGACGGAGGAGGAGGCCATCCTGCTCGGCGGCGGGGTGGCGCGCGCGGTGCGGGGTGCGGGCCTCACCACGCTGGCAGAGAGGATCGTGCCTCAGCGCGGCGCGACGGGCCTGCTGCTGCGCGCGCCGCGCACCGCCTTCGCGCGGGCCGGCATGCTGGACCCCGCTTTCGAGGATGGCGCGGATCTGCCGATCGCTGCCTGGGCCTTCGCGGGCGATTTCGGAGAGGTGACGATTCTGGATGAGCCGCGGGCCGGCCTGCCGCAGACCCTGCCGGCGGCTAGGGTGCAGGCAGCCCGGGCGCACTTCCTGGCCGCGCTTCCTGGCCATACTGCGCGCCCGATCTCCTGAAGCTCGACCGCGCTCCGAGGTGAGCCGGGTCGGCCGGAACCGGCAGTCTTTTCACGTGCCGCAGGCGCGCGAAGCCCCGCGGATCAGACGTAGAAGCTCTCGCCGCAGCCGCAGCGGCCCTTCTCGTTCGGATTGCTGAAGGTAAAGCCGGCGGAGAGCGTCTCCACCCGGTAATCCATCTCGGTGCCGATCAGGAAGAGCGAGGCCTTGCGGTCCACCAGCACGGTCTGGCCCTTATCCGTCACCACCTCATCCGTCGGCCCCGGCGCTTCCACCCAATCCATATCGTAGGAGAGGCCGGAGCAGCCCTTGGTGCTGACCGAGATCTTGAGCAGCTTGCCCTGCTGGCCGCCGGCATAGAGCTGGCCGAGGCGGGCGGCAGCGGCATCCGACAGGGTCATCAGCGGCGGCAGCGCGCGGCGGGCAGGCTTGGGAGCGGGGGTCGCTTGGGTCTGGCTCATGGCTGTCACTCCACTCAAAACATATTCATGGCGAGGCGGGCTTCGTCGCTCATGCGGCTCATATCCCAGGGCGGATCCCAAACCGTCTCGACATCGCAGGCCGTCACGCCCGGCACGGCGAGGATCGCTTCCCGCACCATCACCGGCAGTTCCTGGGCCGAAGGGCAGCCCGGCGCGGTCAGCGTCATCTCGACCCGGATCTTGCCGTCATCGGCGATATCGACCGCGTAGATCAGCCCGAGTTCGTAGATGTTGACCGGGATTTCCGGATCATAAACAGTCGCGATCGCCTCGATGACCGCATCCTCGCTCACCGCCCCCGGGCTCGTGGACGCGGATGAGGCAGCCGGAGGCGGCACTTCGCCATCCGGTGTCCAGGCATGGTGCAAGGGCGTTTCGTTCATCGCGCCCAGGCTCGGCTGCTGATCATCCATCTTTCCCTCCTCACCCGCCGTCAGGCGAAAAACGCCCGGATACGGAGAAGCACCTCGGCCAAAGCGTCGATCTCGCCGGCCGTCGTGTAAAGCCCGAAGCTCGCGCGGGCGGTACTGTCCACGCCGAAGCGCTGCATCAGCGGCTCGGCGCAGTGGTGCCCGGCCCGCACCGCAATGCCGGATTGATCGAGCAAGGTGGCCACGTCATGCGCATGCGCCCCTTCCATGGTGAAGGAGAAGACGCCGCCGCGATCCTGCGCCTGGCCTAGCAGCCGGATGCCATCGAGCGTGCCGAGGCGGGCCAGCGCATGCTCGGTCAAGGCCTGCTCATGCGCCGCGATCGCGTCCATACCAATCGCCTCCACATAGCGGATGGCGGCATCAAGCCCGATGCCTTCCAGGATCGCCGGCGTGCCCGCCTCGAACTTATGCGGCACCCGCGCCCAGGTTGATCGCTCGAAGGTGACCGAAGAGATCATGTCCCCACCACCGAGGAAGGGCGGCATCGCCTCCAGCAGTTCCCGCTTGCCGTACAGCACGCCGATACCGGTCGGGCCATAAAGCTTATGACCGGTCCAGGCATAGAAATCGACATCGAGGGCCTGCACGTCCACCCGGCGATGGACGATCGCCTGGGAGCCGTCGAGCATGACCTTGGCGCCATGGGCATGGGCGAGGGCGACGATCCGCTCGGCCGGGGTATAGGTGCCAAGGACATTGGACATGTGGGTGATGCTGACGAGCCCGACCCGGCCATCCACCAGCAGACTTTCGAGATGCGCCATATCAAGCTCACCCGCATCCGTCACCCGCGCCACCCGCAGCTCGATGCCGTGGTCATCGCGCAGCAACTGCCAGGGGACGATGTTGGAGTGATGCTCCATCTCTGAAATCACGACCGCCGCGCCCGGCTGCATCACGCCGCGCCCGTAGCTATGGGCGACGAGGTTCATCGCCTCCGTGCTATTGCGGGTGAAGACGATCTCATCGCGCGACGCCGCATTCATCAGCCGCGCGACCGAATCCCGCGCCGCTTCGAAGGCTTCCGTCGTGCGCTCGCTCATCCAATGCGCGCCACGATGGACATTGGCGTATTGCGTCTCCATCGCTTCGCGCATCGCGTCGATCACCACACGCGGCTTCTGGGCCGATGCGCCACTATCGAGAAAGACGAAGGGCTTGCCGCGCACCGTCTGGCCGAGGATGGGGAAATCCGCACGGATCTTCTCGACATCAAAGGGCGGGGCGGCGCGGCCGGTGATGGCGTTCATGCCGCAACCTCCGCCGTGCGCCCGGTCGTCATCCACCACCGCTCCACCGCTTCCTCGAACACCCGCCGCACGCCCTCATGCGCCACCGCTTCGAAAGCATCCGTGAGGAAGGCGCGCACCAGGATCATCCGCGCATCATCCGCCGCGATGCCACGGCTGCGGAGATAGAACAACTGCTCGGCATCAAGCGCGCCGACCGTCGCGCCATGGCTGCACTTCACGTCGTCGGCATAGATCTCAAGCTCGGGCTTGCTGTTGATCTCGGCATCAGGCGAGAGCAGCAGCGCCTGGTTCATCTGGTAGCCGTCGGTCTTCTGCGCCACGCGCGCCACCTCGATCCGCCCTTGAAAGACCGCGCGGGCCTGGCCGGTCAGCACGCTTTTGACCGTCTGGCGCGAAGGGCAATTCGGCGCATCATGCAGGATCGCGGTCGTGAAATCGCTTACCTGGCTGCCACCCATGATCTGCGCCGCGTTCAGATGCACCGCCGCCTGCTCGCCCGCCAGGCGGGCATGGATTTCGGTGCGGCCGAGCCGCGCGCCGAGCGCGAGGGAGAAGCAATCATAGACGCCCGTGCGCGCCACTTCGGCATAGATCGTCGCCAGGTGGAAGGCCTCCGGCCCGTCATTCTGCAGCCGCCCATGCGTCAACTGCGCGCCTTCCGCGACCTCGATCTCCATCACCGGATTGTTGAGATATTCGCCCGTCCCGGCTGACACATCGAGCAGCACGAGCCGCGCCCCGGCACCGAGGCGAATGCGGTGGCGGGGGTGGCTGCCGATGCGTGCTGGCGTGCCACCGGTGAGTTGCGCGAGCATCAGGAAGCCGCCGTCCACCCCCTCCGGCACCTCGATCACCACACCATCCTCGGCGAGCATGGTGTTGAGCGCCACCATCCGGTCCCGCTCCGGCCGGGCCAGCGGCCCGAAGGGCGCGCCTTGCGCGAAAGCGCGAATGGCAAGCGCTGGTGGCGTCTCGGAAAGATCGGGGCGATAGCGGCCGTTCAGGAGCACGAGGCGCGGGCCGGTGACGGCGGGGAGCAGCGCCAGCAAGCGGGCTTCCGCCGCGGCATCGCCCGCCTCCGCCTCATCGAAGGCGAGGCCGGCGAAGGGGCGCAGGCTGGTGAAATGCCAAGGCTCTTCCTTCTGCGTCGGCAAGCCCTTCTCGCGCAGCACGGCGGCCGCGGCAGCGCGCGCCGCATCGGCGCCGCGCGCGGGTCCGGCGGCGTGGCGGGCGAGAAACCCGTCCAGCGCCGGCCCGGCTAAAACTGGCGTCTTCGCCCGCATCAGGCCGCCTCGCCGATCAGCCCGGCATAGCCGTTGGCCTCCAGCTCATGGGCAAGCTCCGGCCCGCCGGAGCGCACGATGCGGCCCGCCGCCAGAACATGCACATGATCCGGCACGATATAGTCGAGCAGGCGCTGGTAGTGGGTGATGACGAGCGCCGAGAAGTCCGGCCCCCGTTGCGCATTCACCCCGTCGGCCACGATCCTGAGCGCGTCGATATCAAGCCCGCTATCGGTCTCGTCGAGCAGCGCGAGTTTGGGCTGAAGCAGCGCCATCTGGAGGATTTCATTGCGCTTCTTCTCGCCGCCGGAGAAGCCGACATTGACATTACGCTTGAGCATGTCTTCGGACATGGCGAGTTTCTTCACCGCGGCGCGGGCTGTCTTGAGGAATTGCACGGCGTCCATCTCCGGCTCGCCTCGCGCGCGGCGCAGCGCATTGAGCGCGGTGCGCAGGAAATTCGCATTCCCGACGCCCGGCAGTTCCACCGGATACTGGAAGGCCAGGAAGATGCCGGCCGCCGCCCGCTCCTCCGGCTCCAGCCCAAGGATGTCCTGGCCGTTGAAGGTCACGCTGCCGCCCGTCACCTCATAGCCCTCGCGCCCGGAGAGCACGTAGGAGAGCGTCGATTTTCCGGCGCCGTTCGGCCCCATCACGGCATGCACCTCACCGGGCGGTATCGTCAGGTCGATCCCGTTGAGGATCTGCTTGCCGTCGATCTCGGCGGTCAGTCCTTTGATTTCAAGCATGATGCGCCTACGCCTTCCTTAACCCACCGAGCCTTCGAGGCTCACCGCCAGCAATTTTTGAGCTTCGACGGCGAATTCCATCGGCAGCTCCTTCAGCACATCGCGGCAAAAGCCATTGACGATGAGGCCGACCGCATCCTCTTCCGAAAGCCCACGGCTGCGGCAATAGAACAGCTGATCCTCGGCGATCTTCGAGGTTGTCGCCTCATGCTCGATCTTCGCCGACGGGTTGCGGCTTTCGATATAGGGCACGGTATGCGCACCGCACTGGTCGCCGATCAGCAGGCTGTCGCATTGCGTGAAGTTCCGCGCGTTCTGCGCCTTCGGCATCATGCGAACGAGGCCGCGATAGGTGCTGTCCGAATGGCCGGCGCTGATCGTCTTGGCGATGATCGTGCTGTTCGTGTTGCGGCCGATATGGATCATCTTGGTCCCGGTATCGGCCTGCTGATGATTGTTCGTCACCGCCACCGAATAGAATTCGCCGACGCTGCCATCGCCCTGCAGGATGCAGGAGGGGTATTTCCAGGTAATCGCCGAGCCTGTCTCCACCTGCGTCCAGCTGATATGGCTGCGCGCACCGCGGCAGGCGCCGCGCTTGGTCACGAAATTGTAGATGCCGCCGCGGCCCTCGGCATCGCCCGGGTACCAGTTCTGCACCGTCGAATATTTGATCTTCGCGTCATCGAGCGCCACGAGTTCGACGACCGCCGCATGCAGTTGGTTCTCGTCGCGCATCGGCGCCGTGCAGCCCTCAAGGTAGCTGACCGAGGCGCCTTCCTCGGCGATGATCAGCGTCCTCTCGAACTGCCCGGTATTGCGGGCGTTGATACGGAAATAGGTCGAAAGCTCCATCGGGCATTTCACGCCCTTCGGCACATAGACGAAGCTGCCATCGGTGAAGACGGCGGAATTCAGGGCGGCGAAGAAATTGTCCCCCGCCGGCACGACGCTGCCGAGATACTGGCGCACGAGGTCGGGATGCTCACGCACCGCATCCGAGATCGGGCAGAAGATGACGCCGACCTTGGCCAGCGTCTCGCGAAAGGTCGTCGCGACCGAAACACTGTCGAACACGGCGTCCACCGCCATCGGCATGCGGTCCTCGTCGCCAGGCTCGACGCCGGCGAGAATCGCCTGCTCTTTCAGCGGAATGCCAAGCTTCTCATAGGTGCGCAGCAGGGCGGGGTCGACCTCGTCCAGGCTCTTCGGGCCGCCCTTCTTCTTCGGTGCCGCATAGTAATGAATTTCCTGATAGTCGATTGCCGGAAACTCCGGCTTCGCCCAATGCGGCTCCTCCATCTTCTGCCAGGCGGCGAAGGCCTTGAGGCGCCAGGCGAGCAGCCATTCGGGCTCGCCCTTGCGGTCCGAGATGAGGCGGATCGTATCCTCGGTCAGCCCCTTGGGGGCGAGGTCCATCTCAAGCTCGGTCTCGAACCCCCACTTGTAGGTGGAGCCGGTAACGGAGCGGACGGTCTCGAGAGTTTCGGCAACAGCGGGCATGGCGTCACTCAGCGCAAGCGGGGGTTGAGAGGGAGGCTGCGGCGGCAAGGGCCCGCACCGGTTTGGCGGCCGCATCGGCGATCGGCTCGGCCTCGCCCAGAAACAGCGCCGCGGGCCGCATATCGGCCAGGCTGATGCCGCTCAAGGCCTGCAGGATGGCGCCGTTCACCTTGTCCCACCGGCCGCGGACGGGGCAAAGCCCGGAGGATTCGCAGATGTTCTGCGAATGCTCGACACAGGCGGTGAGCGCGATCGGGCCATCGATCGCGGCGATCACCTCGGCAACGGCGATGCCCGAAAGCGGCCGCGCCAGCCGGTAGCCGCCGCGCGCGCCGCGTTGCGAGAGCACGAGGCCCGCGGCCGTCATCGTCTTGAGCACCTTGGCGACCGTCGGCTCCGGAATGCCGGTGGCGGCAGCGATGCCGCCCGAGCTTTGCAGGGCGGACTGATCGCCCAGGCTGACCAGGACCACGACGGCATAATCCGTGAGCTTGGAAAGTTTGAGCATGGCTCGGTTTTAGCCTGCTATACCGGACCACACCAGTCCTGTTTTACGGATCTGCCCTGTGGCCGAAGCCGCATCCGGCCGCCTGCCCGAGGCTGGGCGCTCTTAGCCGCAGTTGAACCATCCCGGCAATCCCGTTAGTCAGGTTGAAAATGCGCAGCAGATGAGGCGGCCATGGCAGACCGGTCGGCGGATTTCGAGGCCAATCTCCAGCGCTTGCGGGCGCGCTACGAAGGAGTGAGCGCCGGGATCGTCTATGATCCGCATTTCAAGGAGGTCTGCTCCCAGATCATCACCGCCGATGGCGCGCGCAGCCTGCCCTATGCCAATCCGGCGACCTTTCTCGCCGCGCCCTATCGGCAGAATGCCTTCACCGCCGAGGATGGCCTTACGGATCTCGACGTCGCGCTGATCGGGGTGCCGCTCGATCTCGGCGTCACCAACCGCGCCGGCTGTCGGCTCGGCCCGCGCGCCGTGCGGGCGGTCGAGCGGATCGGGCCCTATGAGCATGTGCTGCGCGTGGCGCCCCAGGGCAGCCTGCGCTTCGCCGATCTGGGCGATGTGCCGATGCGCAGCCGCTACAGCCTGGAAGGCTGCCATGAGGATATCGAGGCGGCGTATCGCCGCGTCGTCGCGGCCGGCGTCATCCCGCTCTCGGTCGGCGGCGATCATTCGATCAGCCAGGCGATCCTTGCCGCGGTCGGCGAGAAGCGCCCCGTCGGCCTCATCCATATCGATGCGCATGCCGATACAGCCGGCGCCTATGAGGGCAGCCGCTTCCATCATGGCGGCCCCTTCCGCCAGGCGGTGCTCGCCGGCTGCGTTGATCCGCGCCGCACGCTGCAGATCGGTATCCGCGGCACCGCCGAATGCTTCTACGAATTCTCCTACGACAGCGGCATGACGGTGGTGCATGCCGAGGAGGTCGAGGAGCATGGCATCCGCCGCTATATCGAAGTCGCGCGGAAGCTGATCGGGGATGGCCCGGTCTACATCTCCTTCGATATCGACTCTGTCGATCCGGGCTATGCCCCCGGCACCGGCACGCCCGAGGTCGGCGGGCTGGAGCCGCGCGAGGTGCTCGCCCTGCTGCGCGGGCTGCGCGGCCTCGATATCGTCGGGGGCGACGTGGTCGAGGTCGCGCCGCAATACGACCCGACGACGGCGACGGCGCAGATTGCAGCGCAGGTGCTGTTCGAAATGCTCTGCCTGGTGGCGCTGCGCGACAAGCCCTCCATCCAGCGCGCGGGGGCTTGATCGGCGGCAAGATTACGCAGCCGTCACCTCCACGGCGCTTGATCGGTAAGCGGGAGAGGCCCACTCTCTCCTGCATGATCGACCGTCGCCCCTATGACCTCGACATGCGCGCCGATGGCAGCTTCGTCGAGAAGTCCCGCCCGGATGGCTTCGCCGGCTGGCGCGCCCCACCGCCGCCGCGCGGCGGGCGCCTGGCGCGCAATCTTGCCATCGCGGCAGCGCTTGCCGGCGCCGTTGTGGTTGCCGGCCTCGCACTCTCGGTCGCCCTCGTGCTGGTCCCGGTCATGCTCGGCGTCGCGCTGCTCGGCTATGGCGCGCTCCGCTTCCAGCTTTGGCGCATGCGGCGTGGCAGCACTGCCGCCATGCCCGGCGCCTTCGGCCCGATCATGGCGCAGATGGAGGCAATCCTGCGCGCCCGCCGCCCGCGGCGCTGAGCGCCTCCGCCTCGCCCCGGCGCCGCCGGTCGGCTGCGCGATCACGCCCCGCCGAGCACCGGAATACGCCCGCCAAGCTCATCCTCCACATGCACGCGGATGATCTCGTCGAAAGTGCTTTCGGCGCGGAAGCCGAGCCCTTGGGCGCGCGCCGCATCGAAACCGCGCGGCCAGCTATCGACGATGCGGATGATCGTCTCATCCGGCTTGCGCTCGATCAGCCCGCTCGCCTTCAGCCCCGCCACCCGTTCGAGTGCGGCGATCTGCTCGGCGACGGTCACTGAAAGCCCCGGCATGGTGAGGCTGGTGCGGCCGCCGAGCCGCGCCGTGTCGAGCCCCGCCGCATGGGTGAGGAAGCCGATGGTCGCCCGCGGGCTCGCCATCCAGTGGCGCACGCTCTCGCTCACCGGCAGCACGGCCGGCAGGCCCATCAGCGGCTCGCGGATGATATTGGAGAAGAAGCCGGAAGCCGCGAGGTTGGGCTTGCCCGGGCGGACACAGACCGTGGGCAGCCTCAGCCCGATCCCTTCGATGAAGCCGCGCCGGGCGTAATCGGCCAGCAGCAGTTCGCACATCGCCTTCTGCGTGCCGTAGCTCGTCTGCGGCGTCAGGAAATAGTCGTCACCGATCTCGTCCGGCATGTCGCCGCCGAACACCGCGATCGAGGAGGCGAAGACGAGGCGGGGCCGCCAGGCGCCGCGGCCCTGCTCGGCGCGGATCGCCTCCAGCAGGTAGCGCATGCCGTCGAGATTGACGCGATAGCCCTTGTCGAGATCGGCCTCCGCCTCACCCGAGACGACGGCGGCGAGGTGGTAGATGACATCGGGGCGGCTCGCCAGAACATCGGCCACGATCTCCGGCCGGGTCAGATCGGCGGCGGTGCAGTCGGTCGTGCCGATGAAGCCGTGCGGGGTCAGCGGGGTGATGACATCGATGAGGGAGAGATGCGAGACGGGCCGGCCGCCCAGGCTGCCATCCGCGGCGATCCGGTCCGCGAGCTTGCGGCCGACCATGCCGGCGCCGCCCAAAATCATCACATGCATGGCACTCACTCCCTCTCTCGGCCGGGCCGTTGGTTTTCTCGCCCTATGAGGCCCCCACTCGGTTCCGCTGTCAAAGTGCTCCTGCCCCGAATAGCGCGCGCAGGAGGAGATAGAGCAGGCCGCCCGCGAGAAAGCCGACCAGCGTGCCGTTGATGCGGATGAATTGCAGATCCGGCCCGACGCGCAGTTCCAGCCGGTCGGTCACCGTGCGCGCATCCCAGCGGGAGACGACGCCGGCGACGAAATCGGCCGCCCGCTCCTGCGCCAGCGGCAGGAGGGCGGCGATGAGGCGCGCCACCCCGCGTTCGAGCCCGGCGCGCAGCGCCGGATCTTCCTCGATCACCTCGCCGAGGCGGCGGAGCAGCGCCTCCATATAGCGCTGGGTGAGGCCCTGCGGCCGCGCAGCATCCGCCTCGACCGCGCGGCGCAGCCGCATCCAGACATCGCCGAGCCAATCCCGCACGCTCTCATGCGCCAAAACGCGGCGGATGGCGGCGCCGATCTCGGCCGCGCGCGCCGGATCGGTCTCGATCAGGGCGATCTGGTCGCGCACCCATTCATCGAAGGCGAGCCGCATGGTGGAGCCGTCCGGCCCGATGGTATCGAGCTCGGCATTGACCGCGGCGAGCACGCGGCGCGCCACGCTGCCGCCGATCGCCCAGCCGAGCAGGGCGCCGCCCTGTTCGCGCACCCGCTCGCGGATGCCGCCGCGCAGATCGTCCTCCTTCTGCGCCAGCATGTCGCGCAGCTGCTCCAGCACGAAGGTGAAGACCTCCTGGTGGCGCCCGCCTTCCACCAGCCCGTAGAGCGCCTTGGCCACCACCTGCCCCGCCGCCGGGCCGCCCACCAGGCGCGGCAGCAGGCGCTGGATCATCCGCTGCGCGCCGCCATCATCGACCGAGGCGAGGAGGCGCGGCAGATGCGCGGTCAGCGCCGCGGCGGCCGGCCGCATGGTCGCCGGATCGGTGAGGAAGCGGTGGATGAGGCCGGGCAGATCGGCCTCCGCCAGCATGCGGCTGACCTCGGCCTCGGTCATCACATGGGCGCCGAGGAAGCGGCCGAGCGCGCGGCCGAGCCGCTCCTTCTCGGCCGGGATGATGGCGGTATGCGGAATGGGAATGCCGAGCGGATGGCGGAAAAGCGCGGTGACGGCGAACCAGTCGGCCAGGCCGCCGACCACGCCGGCCTTGGCGGCCGATTGCAGCAGATCCCGCCAGAGGCCCGGCGGTAGCGCGAAGCTCGCCAGACAGAGCGCGACCATCAGCAGCAGCAGGCCGGTCGCGAACAGCCGGTGGCGGCGGAGGGAGCGCCGCGCGGCGCGATCCGCCTCGCTCGGCGCCGGGGCCGGTCGGGCGTCCATCAGCCCATTATTTCCCGAGCATGAGCTGGCCGGTGACAAGCCCGCTCGCCGGATCGATGAAGAGGATGCGGTCCGGCCCGCCGCCGGTGATGAGCACGCTCAGCCGATCGCCGACCCCGGTGATCGAGACGATATGCGAGCCCGGCGGCTCGTTCAGCATCTGCGTGGTGAGCCTGACACGCGCAGGCCCGCCCGGCACCAGCGCCACCGGGGAGGCAGCGGGCTGCCTGCCGCCTCCCGCGATATCCTGCACCACCTTGACGATGACCACGCCCGTCGCCAGGACGACGAGGATTCCCATGACGATCACCGCGATCAGCAGCGGCCGCGTGCTTTTCATCCAGGCACTCCCACGCCCCTAGGAGGGCGCCCTCTATCTGGGTATTGCTCGCGGATGCCACAGCCCCACGATTCCGATCCGAACGACGACGACGACGACCTCGATGCCGCCCCGGAGGCAGACGCGAGTGCCCCACCCGACGCCATCGCAGCCGCTCCGGAAGAGGCGGGCGAGCGGCTGGACCGGTTTTTCGCCCGCCACCTGCCCGGCCTTTCCCGCTCGCGGATCAAGAACCTGATCCTGGACGGGATGGCAAGACGCGGCGAGCGGCCGGCGCGTGACCCGTCGGAGCCGGTGCAGGCCGGGGAGCAGTACGCGCTCACCATCCCCGAAGCGGCGCCCGCCCTGCCGCGCCCCGAGGCGATCCCCCTCACCGTGCTCTACGAGGATGCCGATCTCATCGTCATCGACAAGCCGGCCGGGCTCGTCGTGCATCCGGCGCCGGGGAATTACGAGGGCACGCTGGTCAACGCCCTCCTCGCCCATTGCGGGGAAAGCCTCACCGGTATCGGCGGCGAGAAGCGGCCCGGCATCGTCCATCGGCTGGACAAGGAAACCTCGGGCGTCATGGTCGCCGCCAAGACCGAGCTTGCCCATGCGCGCCTCTCGGAGATCTTCGCCCAGCGCGATCTCGACCGGCATTACCGCGCCCTCTGCTGGGGCGTGCTCAGCCCCGCCACCGGCGAGATCGAAGGCGCGATCGGGCGCGACCCGCGCGACCGCAAGCGCATGGCGGTGCGCGGCAGCGGGGGGCGGGATGCGCTGACCTATTACCGCACGATGAAGATCTGGCGGCTCGCCGCCTCGCTGCTCGATGTGAAGCTCGCCACCGGCCGCACCCACCAGATCCGCGTGCATCTCGCGCATAGGGGCCATCCGATCATCGGCGATCCGGTCTATCTCCGCCGGGTTCCTGCCGCGGCGCGCCTGCTGCCGGCCGAGCTGCGCGGGGAGCTGCTCGATTTTCCGCGCCAGGCGCTGCATGCAGCAAGCCTTGCCTTCGCCCATCCGCGGACCGGCGTACCGCTCGCCTTCCAGACCGATCCGCCGGCCGACATGCAGGCGCTGCTCGCCGCGCTCGACCGGCTGGGTGCCGCCCTCTCCGGTTGACAGGCGGCGGGGCCGCGGCCTTAGTCCGAGCAATGTCGAACAATGCAGAGCGTGAGCGCCCTCCGGGCATGTCCGCGGCGATGACGCTGCTGCTCGCGGCGACGGCCGGGGTGAGCGTCGCCAATCTCTATCTCGCCCAGCCGATGATCGGCCTCATCGGCCCGTCGGTCGGGCTGCATCCCGGCGCTTATGGCCTCGTCGTCACCCTCACCCAGATCGGCTATGCGCTCGGCCTGCTGCTGCTGGTGCCGCTAGGCGATTTTCTGGAGAATCGCCGGCTGATGGTGCTGACGCTCTGCGCCAGCGCCGCCGCCCTCCTCTTCACAGCCCTCGCGCATGCGCCGGGCGCCTTCCTGCTCGCCTGCCTCATCATCGGCCTCACCTCCGTCACCCCGCAGATGGCGGTGCCGATGGCGGCGCATCTCGCCGCGCCCGAGAAGCGCGGCCGGCAGGTGGCGACGGTGGTGAGCGGGCTCCTCACCGGCATTCTCTTCGGCCGGCCGGTCGCCAGCCTCATCGCGAGCTTCGCCGGCTGGCGGGCGGTGTTCCTGATCGCAACCTTCGCCATGCTGGCGACGGCGCTCATCCTCCGCACGCGGCTGCCGCCCCGCTATCCGCGGGCGCGCGGCCATTACGGCAGCATGCTCGCCTCCCTCTGGACGCTTATGCTGCGCACCCGCGTGCTGCGGCGGCGGACGCTCTATCACATGGGGCTGTTCTTCTCCTTCTCAGTCTTCTGGACGACGATCCCGCTGGAACTCACCCGCCATTTCGGCTTCGGCCAGCGCGGCATCGCGATCTTCTCGCTGGTCGGTGCGGCGGGGGCGCTCTCCGCGCCGATCGCCGGGCGGATGGCCGATCGCGGCCACATCCGCCTCGGCACCATCGGCTGCATGGCGATGGTGGCGGCAGGGCTCGCGCTGTCCTGGCCCGCCGGCCTGTTGCGGGCCTGGCCGAGCCTCATCCTCTTTGTCGTCTCGACCATCCTGCTCGATGCCGGGGTGCAGGCGCATCTCGCCTTCGCGCAGAAGATCCTCTTCGATCTGGCGCCCGATATCCGCAACCGCATCAACGCGCTCTTCATCGCCGGTGCCTTCGTCGCGGCGGCGGTGGGCTCGGCGGTGGCACCGCTGCTTTACCACCTCGCGGGCTGGCCGCTCGTCGCCCTGCTCGGCTTCACCCCGCCGCTTGGCGCGCTCATCCTCTTTATCGCCCAAGGGGATGCGAAAGCCCCGCCACGCTTACGCTAGCAGCCCGCATGCCCCGCCCCACCACCTCCGTTCTCGTAGCGCTTCTGGTGGCCGGCACCGGCTTCATGGAACTGCTCGACACCACGATCATCACCACCGCGCTGCCGCGCATGGCGCAGAGCTTCGGGGTCCATCCCGTCGATCTCAACCTCGGCATCACCGCCTATGTGCTGATGCTCGCCGCCGGGATTCCGCTGAGCGGCTGGGCCGCCGAGCGCTTCGGGGCGAAAACCGTCTTCGCCACGGCGATCGCGGTCTTTACCCTCGCTTCCGCGCTCTGCGGCCTCTCGCAGGGTCTCTGGAGCTTCTTCGCCGCGCGGCTGCTGCAAGGCCTCGGCGGGGCGATGATGGTGCCGGTCGGGCGGCTCGTGGTGCTGCGGGTGACGCCCAAGGCGCGGCTGATGCAGGCGACCGCGCTGCTCACCTGGCCCGCCCTCGTCGCCCCCATCATCGGCCCGGCGGCGGGCGGCTTCCTCACCACCTACGCCTCCTGGCGCTGGATCTTCTTCATCAACCTGCCAGTGGGCGCCATCGCCCTCGTTATCGCCCTGACCCTCGTGAGCAACGAGCGGAGTGCGGCGCGCAGGCTCGACCGGCTGGGCGCTGTGCTGAGTGCCGCCGCCGCCGCCTGCGTCGTCTATGGCACGAGCCTGCTCGGCTCCTCCTCGGGCAGCCTTGTCCTCAGCCTCGGCCTCGTGCTCGGCGGCATCCTGCTCGCTGTCGCGACCGCCCGGCATGCCCGCGGCCAGGCGCATCCGCTGATCGATTTCGCCTCGCTGCAGAGCCAGAGCTTCCGGGCCAGCCTGCGCGGCGGCTCGCTCATGCGCACCGCGATCAACGCCGTGCCCTTCCTCATGCCGCTGATGCTGCAGCTCGGCTTCGGCCGCAGCCCGGTCGCCGCCGGCTCCCTCCTGCTCGTGCTCTTCGCCGGCAATCTCGGCATCAAGCCCTTCACCACGCCGATCATGCGGCGCTTCGGCTTCCGCCCCGTCCTCATCGTCAATGGTGGGCTGCTGGCGCTGACCATGCTGCTCTCCGGCCTGCTGACGGCGGCGAGCCCCGGCTGGCTCCTGCTCCCCCTGCTGCTGGCGAGCGGCATGACACGCTCGACGCAGTTCACCGCGCTCAACACCCTCGCCTTTGCCGAGATCCCGCCCGAGCGGATGACCTCGGCCAATACCCTCTTCAACCTCGCCCAGCAGGTGACCTTCGGCCTCGGCGTCGCCGTCGGCGCGGTGCTGCTCCGCCTCGGCGCCGCGGCACTCGGCGGCGGGCTCGACCGGGTGGCGGTGTTTCACTTCGCGTTCTTCGGCATCGGCCTCCTCTGCCTCGCCGGCATTGCGGATTTCCTGGCGCTGCCGCGCCATGCGGGGGCGGAGGTGAGCGGCCATGGCAAGCGCATTTGATCTTCTGCCTGACTGCTTTTAGGTGTGAGCAAGGCCCGATGCAGACCAAGGAAGCCTGGATGATGAGCCCCGATATCACCGCCGACCTCGCCCGCCCGGCGGCTGCTGCGCCGACGATCGTGCCCGTCATCCTCTCGGGCGGCTCGGGCACGCGGCTCTGGCCGGTGTCGCGCGAAAGCTTCCCGAAGCAGTTCTGGCCGCTCGCCTCCGATCAGCCGCTGATCGCCGATACCGCGCGCCGCACTTTCGGGGGTAAGTTCGCCCCGCCTCTCGTCGTCTGTAACGAGGCGCATCGCTTCATCGTCGCCGAGCAGCTGCGCGATGCCGGCATCGGCGGCGCGCGCATCCTGCTCGAACCCGTGGGCCGCAACAGCGCGCCTGCCATCACGGCGGCGGCCCTCGTCCTCGCCGAGGAGGATCCGCAGGCGGTGATCTGCATGATGGCGGCCGATGCCGCGATCCCGGATGCGGCGGCGCTCCGCCGCGCGCTGCTCACGGCGGCGCGCGTGGCGCAAAGCGGCCGGGTGGTGACGCTCGGCATGCGGCCGACCCGGCCGGAGACCGGCTTCGGTTATATCGAGATGGGCGCCCCGCTGGCCGAGGCGCCGGAGGCTCATCTCCTCACCCGCTTCATCGAAAAGCCGGATGCGGAGCTTGCTGCCGCGCTTATTGCAAGTGGCCGCTGCCTGTGGAATTCCGGCATCTTCGTCTTTACCGTGGCGACGCTCCTGGAAGAATTGCAGGCACATGCGCCGGAGGTGCTGAGAGCCGCGCGGGGCGCGGTGGATGCCCGCACCACCGATCTCGATTTCATCCGCCTCGGGCGCGAGGAATTCGTGGCCTGCCCCAATATCAGCCTCGATTACGCGGTGGCCGAGCGCACCACCCGCGCCGCTGTGGTGCCGGTGGATTTCGCCTGGTCCGATGTCGGCAGCTGGAACGCGCTTTGGGATCTCGGCGAGAAGGATGCCGCCGGCAATGTCGCGATCGGCGATACCGTGCTGGAGGATGCGCGCAACTGCTACGTGCGGAGCGACGGGATCCTGGCGACTGTCCTCGGCCTCGAGGATGTGGTGCTGGTGGTGACGGAGGATGCCGTCCTCGCGGCGCATCGGGATCGTTCGCAGGATGTGAAGAAGATCGTGGAGCGGCTGCGCGCCGCCGGTCGGCCGGAAGCCGCCAACCACAATATCTGCTACCGCCCCTGGGGGCATTACGAGGTGCTTATCCTGGGCGAGCGCTTCCAGGTGAAGCGCATCGTGGTCAAGCCGGGCGAGAAGCTCTCGCTGCAAAGCCACTACCACCGCGCCGAGCATTGGGTGGTGGTGGAAGGCACCGCGATCGTGACGCGCGACGAGGACGAACTCCTGGTCCGGGAGAATGAGAGCATTTACCTGCCGCTCGGCTGCAAGCACCGCCTCTACAACCCCGGGCGAATCCCGCTGACGCTGATCGAGGTGCAGTCCGGCTCCTATCTCGGGGAGGATGATATCGTCCGCTTCCAGGATACCTACGGGCGGAGCTGAAGCAGGTTAATCCGCCCCGGGCCTCGTCACCGAGACCGTCGCGATCTCTCCCGCGGCGGCGCGGCTGGCGGCCAGCGTATCCCTGAGGAAGCGCCGCGCCAGACTGCCATAGAGCGGCCGCCGGCAAACGAGGCGGGAGGTTGCGAAGCCCAGCATCGCGGTCGCCATGATCGGGATCGTCATCTGCTGATTGGCCGTCATCTCCAGCACGATGACGAAGGCGGTGATCGGCGCCTGCACCACGCCCGCGAAATAGCCGACCATGCCGAGCAGGACGATGGCCCGCGCCGGGCTATGCGGGAAGAACTGCGCAAGCCAGCTGCCAAGCGAGGCGCCGACCGAGAGCGAGGGGGCGAAGATGCCGCCCGGGATGCCGCTCAGATAGGAAAAGACGGTGGCGAGGAATTTGAGAATGAAGAAGGTAACCGGCAGCCGCGCATCGCCCTCCACCAGCGCGCGCGCCTGCAGATAGCCGGTGCCATAGGTCACGCCGTGGGAGACGAGGCCGATCAGCGCGATCATCAGGCCGCAGAAGGCGGCGAAGGCGATGGGATGCGTCTTGACGAGGCGGCCCGCTTTCCCTGGCAGCCCGCGCGCCATCAGAATGAGGATCTGGCTGAAGCCGCCGCCCAGCGCGCCGCCGATGACGCCGCAGAAGATCACCGCCATCCACCCGCTGCCGAGCGGCAGGCCCACCGATGTCACGCCGAAATAGGTATAATCCCCGCTGAGCGCCAAGGTCGCGATACCACCGAGGATGACGGCCGTCAGCACCATGCCGCTGGTGCGGCTCTCGAAATTATGGCTGAGTTCCTCAATCGCGAAGACGATACCGGCGAGGGGCGTGTTGAAGGCCGCCGCCACCCCGGCGGCACCGCCGGCGAGCACGAGGCCGCGCTGCGTTTCCGCCCGCGGCAGCCGCAGCAGCTGGCCGAGCGCCTGCATGATGGAGGCGCCGATCTGCACCGTCGGCCCCTCGCGCCCGATCGAGGCGCCGCAGGCGAGGCCGAGCAAGGTGAGCAGGAGCTTCCCGAGCGCGATGCGCAGGCCCAGCGCCTTCTGGATGAGGCGCGAATCCGTCATCTCCAGCGCCGCCATCACTTGCGGGATGCCGCTGCCCTGCGCGCCCGGGAAGATCGTGCGGGTGAGATAGACGGAGAGTGCCAGGCCCAGCGGCGCAATGACCAGCACCGCCCAAGGGCGCCCCGTGGTCGCCGCCTCGAAGAGGGTCTGCGCGCCGTCCGCCAGCCGCGCGAAACCGATGGCGACCAGCGCGACGATGACCGCCCCCGCCCAGAAAGCGATGCGCCGCGCCCAGAGACGCGGCGAGGTCAGCGGCAGTTGTCGCCAGAAGCGGAGGAGGCGCCGATCAAGTCTCATGCGAATACCAAAGCGGGATCGGCAGCAAGCGCGGCCAGCCGCGCCGCGTCAACGCCGCCGCCTGCCGCCCTGGCATGACCCGGGAGTGGGCCGGTCAGAAGGGAATTTCGTCGTCCAGATCGCCGCCGCGACCGGGGCCGCTATCCCAGCCGCCCGCGCCGCCGCCCGCACCGCCGGGGCCACGCGCAGGCGCTGCCCGTTCCCGCCCGCCGCCACCGCCACTGAAGCCGCGATCACCGCCGCCCATGCCGGCGCCTTCGCCCGAGGCACGGTCGAGCAGCACCATCTCGGCGCCGATGCGGCCGAGCATGACTTCCGTGGTGTAGCGGTCGGCGCCGGATTGGTCGGTCCATTTACGGGTCTGCAGCTTGCCTTCCAGATAGACCTTGCTGCCCTTGCGCAGATAGCGCTCGGCGATATCGGCCAGCCGGTCGTTCATGATGACGACGCTATGCCACTCGGTGCGCTCCTGGCGCTCCCCGCTCGCCTTGTCGTTCCAGCTTTCCGAGGTCGCGATTCGCAGATTGACGATCTTCATGCCGGACTGGGTGTTGCGCACCTCCGGGTCTTTGCCGAGGTTGCCCACCAGGGTCACCTTGTTCACACTGCCTGCCATCTTGCGGTCTCCGTCGGCACTTATCGAAAAGCGCCAAGCCTAGACCAGATCCTGGCCGGCAGCCAGCGCTCGGCCGACCCGCACCTTGCGCCGCAGCGCGAAAAGGTCATCTACGGCATCAGCGCTCGACGCCGTGCGGCAAGTGCGATACGTGAACAAGTCACGAACACATCCTGAGCAGTTCCTTCCCCGAGCGATCCTCCCCTTGAGCATTTGGTCCTGAGAGTGGCACAGAAACCTTCCGGCGCCTCGATCACCGTGCGCGGCGCGCGCGAGCACAACCTCAAAAACGTCGATGTGGTGATCCCGCGCGACAGCCTGGTGGTGATCACCGGGCTCTCGGGCTCGGGCAAATCCTCGCTTGCCTTCGACACGATCTATGCCGAGGGCCAGCGCCGCTATGTCGAAAGCCTCTCCTCCTACGCCCGGCAGTTCCTCGAACTCATGGGCAAGCCGGATGTGGACAGTATCGAGGGCCTCTCCCCCGCCATCTCGATCGAACAGAAGACGACGAGCCGCAATCCACGCTCGACCGTCGGTACCGTTACTGAAGTCCACGACTATATGCGCCTGCTCTGGGCGCGCGCCGGCATCCCCTATTCGCCCGCGACCGGCCTGCCGATCGAGGCGCAGACGGTGAGCCAGATGGTGGACCGGGTGATGGCGATGCCGGAGGGCACGCGCCTGCTGCTGCTCGCCCCCGTGGTGCGGGACCGCAAGGGCGAATACCGCAAGGAGTTGGCCGAACTGCAGCGCCGCGGCTTCACCCGCGTGAAGGTGGACGGCACGCTCTACGAGATCGGCGAGGTGCCGAACCTCAACCGCAAGCTCAAGCACGATATCGAGGCGGTGGTGGATCGCATCGTCGTCCGATCGGGGATCGAGCCGCGTCTCGCCGACAGTTTCGAGACCGCGATCGCCCTCGCCGACGGCATCGCCTATGCCGAGCCGCCGGACGCGCCGGCGGATGGCTCGGGCCGCATCACCTTCTCCTCCCGCTTCGCCTGCCCGGTCAGCGGCTTTACGATCGAGGAGATCGAGCCGCGGCTGTTCAGCTTCAACTCGCCACACGGCGCCTGCCCTGCCTGCGACGGCCTCGGCGTCGAGACCTTCTTCGACCCTGCCCTTGTCGTGCCGGATGAGCGGCGTCCGCTCAATGCCGGCGCCATCGGCCCCTGGGCGAATAGCCAGACGCCCTATTACGACCAGACGCTGCAGGGCCTCGCCCGCCACTTCAAGGTCAAGATGACGACACCTTGGGGCGAGCTGCCGGCGCGGGTGCAGGAGGCCATTCTCAACGGCACGGGCAATGAGCCGGTGGAGATCACCTATAAGGACGGCGTCCGCGCTTATGCGGTGACGAAGCCTTTCGAGGGGGTGCTGAAGAACCTCGCCCGCCGCTGGAAGGAGACGGATAGCGCCTGGGTGCGGGAGGAGCTTTCCCGCTACCAGGCCGAGAAGCCCTGCGTCGTCTGCCATGGCGCGCGCCTCAAGCCGGAGGCGCTGGCGGTGCGCGTGGCGGGATCGACCATCGCCGCGGCTTCCGAGCTTGCCATCCGCGATGCGCTGCCCTGGTTCGAGGGCGTCGAGAGCCAACTCACCCCGCAGCGGCAGGAAATCGCGCGGCGCATCCTGCGCGAGATCGTCGACCGCCTCCGCTTCCTCATGGATGTCGGGCTCGACTACCTCACCCTCTCGCGCGGCTCGACCACGCTATCGGGCGGCGAGAGCCAGCGCATCCGGCTGGCGAGCCAGATCGGCTCCGGCCTTACCGGCGTGCTCTATGTGCTGGACGAGCCCTCCATCGGCCTGCACCAGCGGGATAATGAGCGGCTGCTCGGCACGCTCCGCCGGCTCAAGGCGCTCGGCAATACCGTGCTGGTGGTGGAGCATGACGAGGATGCGATCCGTGCCGCCGATCATGTGATCGACATGGGGCCGGCCGCCGGGGTGAATGGCGGGCGGGTGATCGCCGAAGGCACGCCCGCGGAAGTCGCGGCCCATCCCGGCTCGATCACCGGCGCCTATCTCTCCGGCCGGCGGCGGATCGAGGTGCCGGAAAAGCGCCGCCCGATCGATCCGGCGCGCATGCTGCGGCTGATCGGCGCCACCGGCAACAACCTCAAGGCGGTGACGGCCGAGATCCCCTTGGGCACCTTCACCTGCGTCACCGGGGTCTCGGGCGGCGGCAAATCGACCTTGGTGATCGACACGCTCTACAAGGCCGTCTCCCGCCGGCTGATGGGCTCGGGCGAGGTGCCGGCGCCTTACGAGAAGATCGAAGGGCTCGACCTGCTCGACAAGATCATCGACATTGACCAGTCGCCCATCGGCCGCACGCCGCGCTCCAACCCCGCGACCTATACCGATCTCTTCACCCCGATCCGGGACTGGTTCGCCGAAATGCCGGAAAGCCGGGCGCGCGGCTACAAGGCCGGGCGCTTCAGCTTCAACGTCAAGGGCGGGCGCTGCGAGGCCTGCTCAGGCGATGGCGTGCTCAAGATCGAGATGCACTTCCTGCCGGATGTCTTCGTCACCTGCGATGTCTGCAAGGGGAAGCGCTACAATCGCGAGACGCTGGAGGTGAAGTTCCGCGACAAGTCGATCGCCGATGTGCTGGATATGAGCGTCGAGGAAGCGATCCCCTTCTTCTCCGCCGTGCCGCGCATCCATGACCGGCTGAGCCTGCTCGCCCAGGTGGGCCTGGGCTATGTCAAGCTCGGCCAGCAGGCGACGACGCTTTCCGGCGGCGAGGCGCAGCGCATCAAGCTCGCCAAGGAACTCGCCCGCCGTGCGACGGGGCGGACCATCTATATCCTGGACGAGCCGACCACCGGCCTGCATTTCGAGGATGTGCGGAAACTGCTCGAAGTGCTGCACGCCCTCGTCGATCAGGGCAATACGGTCGTCGTCATCGAGCATAACCTCGAAGTCATCAAAACCGCCGACTGGATTCTCGACCTCGGGCCGGAAGGCGGCGATGGCGGCGGGCGGATCGTCGCCGAAGGCCGGCCGGAGGAGATCGCTGCCCATCCGGCGAGCCATACGGGGCGGTTCCTGGCGCCCTTGCTGAAGGAGACGATGGCGGCCGAAAAGCCCCGCGCCCGCCGCCGCCGTGCCTGAGGGGGCGGCGCTTCCGGCCGGGCGGGTTTGCGGCTACCGGCGGAGGAGGCGCGCTCCTCGCGTCACGCTGCAGCTGCGAGATACGCGCGAAACTCGCGGGTGTTCCCCCAGAAACGCGGTTTTGCCGGCGCTCTTCGGGGTCCATATCTGAGGCGCACCCGTTCGGATGCCGCGCCGCCGCAGCTCGCGGCGACGGTCTTTTCCACTCAGGGAGTTAGCCATGACCATTCAGGAGATCCTCCAGCAGAAGGGCGAGCCCGCGGTGCTCGTGCGGCCGACGGAATCGGTGCTTTCCGTGGTCCGCATGCTGCATGAGCGTGGCATCAGCGCCGTCATCGTGGAGGATGATCACCTGCGCCCGGCCGCGATCTTCACCGAGCGCGATTTCACCGAGGCCGCCGCGAAATATGGCGCGGCCGCGCTTTCCATGCCGGTCGGGCCGCTGGCCTCGGCGCCGCTCGTCACCTGCCGGCCGGATGACCGGATCGATGCCGCCCTCTCCGCCATGTCGCTCGCCCATGTCCGCCATCTGCCGGTGATGTCGGACGGCACGCTGCACGGCATGATCAGCATGGTCGATCTCGTCCGCCAGCGGCTGAAGGACAAGGAATTCGAGGCGCAGGTGCTGCTCGATCTGGCGCGCCGGCACGCCTGATGGCCGCAATCCCGTATCGCACCGCGCTCATCATCGGGGCCGGGCCCGGCATCAGCGCCGAGGTCGCGCGCGGGCTGGCGGCAGCCGGCCTCGCCGTCGGCCTCGCGGCCCGCAACAGCGCGAAGCTCGCCGCCCTCGCGGCGGAGACGGGCGGCCGTGCCTTCGCGGCAGATGCCGCCGATCCTGCTTCCATGGCCGCCCTGTTCGCGGCGATGGAGGAGAGCCTCGGGCCGCCCGAGGTGGTGATCTACAATGCGAGCGCGCGGGTGCGGGGGCCGCTCGCCGAGCTCGACGCCGCGGCCGTGAGGGACGCCATCGCCGTCTCGGCCTTCGGCGGGTTTCTCGCCGTTCAGCAGGCGGCGCGGCGGATGCTGCCCAAGGCCCAGGGCGCCATCCTGCTGACCGGCGCTTCGGCGAGCGTCAAAGGCTATGCCCAGTCCGCCGCCTTCGCCATGGGCAAATTCGCGCTGCGCGGCCTCGCGCAGAGCGCGGCGCGCGAACTGGGGCCGCAGGGCATCCATGTCGCCCATATCGTCATCGACGGCGCGGTGCGGAGTGCCGCGCGGCCGGATCCGGCCGAGGCGCCGGATAGCACGCTCGATCCGGCGGCGATCGCGCAGACCTATCTCGATCTCCTGCGCCAGCCGCGCAATGCCTGGTCGCTGGAGGTCGAGCTTCGCCCTTGGGTAGAACGCTTCTAGCCCGGCGCCTTTGCCCGGCCGTTCCGGATCGCGCCCGCAGCGCCATGACAAGACGGCTCGCCTGGCCGAAGCTGAGGATCAGGGCGGCCCGGATGGCCGCTTCCCGCACGGCCTAACAGGACGGTAATCCTTCGTTGCGTTGTTCGCGCGAAAGCCAGGAAGTAGCGTGCGGCGCGCAACCATCAGGAGGCTCGCCCCATGCTCCATCCGCGCCGACCCCGCCCGGCCCTCGGCCTCGGCACGCTCGCCGCCGCCGCCCTCGCCCTCACCTCGCTCGCCGCCGCGCCGCCTGCCAAGGCGCAGAACGCCTGCGGCGTTCCGCCCTCGGGCCTCGTCCGCCTCTGGGCGGGGATCGGCTGCCAGGGACAGTCGATCGACTTCCGGGCGAGCAGCCTCGTTCCCGCCTTCCCGGCCTTCTCGATCTCGAACGGCACCGGGCGTTGGATCGAGGTGTCCGACACGCCGGACCCGGCGGGCGCGAACCATAGCCTCTTCATCCAGAACGGCTGCTACTACCCCGATCTCAGCGCCTTTCAGTGGGGCGGCGGGCGCAGCTGGGTCGGCCATATCCGCGCGATCGAGGTCTTGCCGAGCGGCACCACGCCGGAAAGCGTGCCGGGCGGCGGGGACCGGGTGATCGGCCGCTGCCGGTGAGGGGCAGCGGCCCGCCGGCGGCGCGCGGCCAGGCGTGACGATCCTGGCGCTGTTCTACGTCTCCAAGCTGCTTTGGCTGGTGTTCGAGCCGAGCGTGCTTTTGCTCATCCTCGGCTGCGCCGGGCTCGGCCTGGTGCTCTCGGCGCGGCGCGGCGGCGCGCGCGCGCCAGGCGGAACGGCGCGCGGCCCCCAGGCTGAACGGCGCGCCGCATGGGGCCTCGGCTGCATCTCCCTCACGCTCGGGGCCTATGCCGCGATCGCCCTGCTGCCGATCGGCTCAGCGCTGCTGCAACCGCTCGAAAACCGCTTCCCCCCGGTGCGCCGCTTACCCGCCGATGTCACCGGCATCATCGTGCTGGGCGGCGCGGTCGATACCGCGATCTCGGCCGCGCGCGGCATGCCCTCACTCAACAGCGCGGCCGAGCGGATGACGAGCCTGCTCTACCTCGCCCGGGCCTATCCCCAGGCACGGCTCGCCTTCACCGGCGGCAATGGCCGCTTGCTGCATGGCACGATGACGGAGGCCGACGTCGCCCGCGCATTCTTTACCCAGCAGGGGCTGGATCAGCGCCGCATCGTCTATGAAAGCCGCTCTCGCACCACCTACGAGAATGCCCTCTTCCTCAAGCAGCGGCTCGGGCCGAAGCCGGGGCAGACCTGGCTGCTCGTCACCTCCGCCTGGCACATGCCGCGGGCCGTCGGGCTGTTCCGCCATGCCGGCTGGGACGTGCTGCCCTATCCGGTGGGCTACAAGACAATGCCGGGCCTCTCGCTCGACCTTGGCGCCACCTTCCCCGACCGGCTGGCGATGACCGATCTGGCGGCGCATGAATGGCTCGGCCTCTTCGCCTGTTGGCTCATGGGCCGCACCAGCGCGCTGTTCCCTGCCCCGCACGGCAGAACGCCGAGATAGGGCGCGGGGTCCACCCGGCGACCGTCGATGATGATCTCGAAATAAAGATGCGTGCCGAGGGTGAGGCCGGTGCGGCCGACGCGGCCGATCCAGCCGCCGGCGGAGAGCTGCCTCTGGCCATCCGCGATGCGCGGCGCGACCATGCCGAGATGGGCGTAGAGAGCCTGGAAGCCTGGGTGCTGGACCAGAACTTCCAGCCCGCCCATGCCCGCGCGGTCGATCCGGATGATGCGCCCGGGCGCCACCGCCAGCACCGGCGCCCCTGCCGCCGCTCGAAGATCGACCCCCCAATGATACCGCCCGGCGACCGGGGCGGCGGCGATGACGCGCGGCCCGAAGGGTGAGGTGACGCAGCCGGGTGACACCGGCTTGCGGAGCGTCGGCGCCGGCCCGGGCGGCGCTGGCGCCGCGGCGAGGGTGGCGGCCGGGCAGCGGCAGATGGCCGCCAGCAGCAGCAGCAGATATGCCGCATTGAGCGAAAACCGCCTAAGATATGCCGCCATGCGCGTGCTTGCCCTCCCCGCGTGAGCGCGCGGCGCCTTTCTCAACCCTGAAGGCCTGCGGCCCCGTCCGGCGGCGAATCCGAACAAGACTAGTCAACAAGGCCCCGATCTGTAAGGTGCTCGAACCGTTTTGAGTGACAGGTGACGATGACCCGATTGCTGAGTCCCCGCGTGATAAGCCTGGCGGCTGCGCTGATGCTGACGATGCCCCCCCTGTGCCATGCCCAGAGCACGGGGGGCGCCGGTGGCTTCCATGCCGGGGATTGGCTGGTCCGGCTGCGCCTCGTCGGCATCATTCCCGATCACGGCGGCACGCCGATCTCGCCGCTCGGCGGCAATTTCGAGAACGACAATCTGGCGACCCCCGAACTCGATCTCAGCCATTTCTTTACGCGGCACCTCGCGATCGAAGGCGAGGTCGGCGTCTTTCGCGAGAATATCCGCGCGCGCAATACCGTCCTCGGCACGCTCCCCGTCGGCACGGTGGAGGCGGCGCCGGTCCTGCTCCTCGGCCAGTTCCACGCTTTGCCGGACAGTCTCATCAACCCCTATATCGGCATCGGCTTCGCCGTCGTGCCCTATTTCGACGCCGAGCCCGCCGGGGGCCTGGTGCAGCAGCTGAGTGTCCAGACGGAAGTGGGGGCGGTGTTTCAGCTCGGCGCGGATCTGCATCTCGGCGGGCCCTGGTTCGCCAATCTCGACGTGAAGAAGCTGGTGCTGCCCGCTGTTGCTTCCGTCAACCACGGGGGGGCGACGTCGAGCGGCCAGGTCAATCCCTGGATCCTCGGCGGCGGCATCGGGTACCGTTTCTAGCGGTCAAGCCGGTCGGAGAGCCCCGCCCTGGACAAGGCAGGGGAGAGCGGGCACCTCCCCGAGCCAGCCTCCACCGCGACGGACCGCATCATGGATAGCGCGCCCTCTCCTCTCCGCCTGCTCATCATGGGCTACGGCGCTTTCGGCCAGGCCCTCGCCCAGGCTTTGCCGGCACGCGGCGATCTGGCGATCGAGGTGTTCCGCCGCCGCCCGCCCGAAGCCACGCCGGCCGCCGCCGCCCCGCCGCCGGGGAGCGCCGCCTTCATCCACGATCTCGGCGCGATCGACCTCGCGCGCTATGGCGCGGTGGTGCTCGCGCTGCCGAGCGGCGCCCTCGCCGCCGTGCTCGACCGATTGCCGCGCCGGCCCTCCGGCCCGGTGATGATCTCCTGCGTCAAGGGCATGGATGCCGAGACGCATGATTTCCCAACCGATCTCGTCGCCCATCATCTGCCGGGCCATCCCGTCGCCATGCTCTCGGGCCCGACCTTCGCGGGCGAGATGCTGGCCGGCCACAAGGTCTGGATGTCACTCGCCTGCCGCGACGCCGCGCGTGGCGCAGCACTCGCCGCGCGCCTCGCCGGGCCGCGGATCGCGATTACCCCGACCGAGGATCTGCGCGGCCTCGAAATCATCGGCGTCGCCAAGAATATCATCGCGATCGGCGCGGGGCTCAGCGAGGGGCTCGGCCTCGGCGAGAATACGCGGGCGAGTTACGTCGCCCGCGGCATCGCGGAATTGCAGCGGCTGCTGCCGCTCCTCGGCGGCGCCGCGGCCACCGTGCTCGCGCCCGGCGGGCTCGGCGATCTCATCCTCACCTGCACCTCCCGCCAATCCCGCAACTACCGCTTCGGCGCCGATCTCGGGGCACGGCTCGCCGCATCCGGGGCGGCCGCCGGGGAGGGTGCGGGCGGGCCGGTGCCGCTCGCCGAAGGCAGCCGCTCAATCACCGCCTTCCTCGCCTTCATCCGCCGCCAGGGCGCGGCTTCGTCCTATTTCGAGGGTCTGGCGGCGGCCATGGCGAATGCCGACAGCATGGCCGAGCGGCTGCTGGCGACGATCGGCTAGAACACATCCCGGGCGGATGGCCATCATCCGCCCGGGCGAAGCTCTGCGCCCGGCCTCAGATCGGCACGCCGGCCAGGCTCTTGCTCGTGCGGATGGTCTGCAGGGTCTGCACGCGGCTGACCTCGGCGAGGCCGGTGAGCCGCTGGGTGAGCAGGTTCTCATGCGCCGCATCGCGCGCCACGAGGCGCAGCAGGAAATCCCCGCCGCCGCGGATCATGTGGCATTCCCGCACCTCCTCCCAGGTGGCGACGGTCTTCTCGAAGCCCGAGAGGATCGCCTCCTTCTGGCTTTCGAGGCCGACGATGGCGAAGAAGGTGATGGTCCAGCCGAGTTGGGCGCCGTCGGTCTCGGCATGGTAGCCGCGGATGAGGCCCGCCTCCTCCAGCCGACGCACGCGCCTCAGGCAGGGCGGGGCCGAGATTCCCGCACGCCGCGCCAGCTCGACATTTGTGATCCTCCCGTCCATTTGAAGTTCTGTCAGGATGCGCCGGTCAATCGCGTCAAATTCCACCGCAGGGTTTGCTTCGGTTTTCATCAGCGGGTCCAAATACTCCAAAGCGCTCCTGATGCGGCTGCGCGCGAAACAATGTTTTAATGGGGCGGCCGCAGCCTCACAACATGGTCTTGGGCCGACTGGCTTTTCCTTGCGCTGCCTTTCACGTCAAAGATATCCTGTTCCCCTTCGAATCGACGGATTGCGTTCATTATGACGATTGGACAACCCATCCCGGTGCTCGTCATCGGGGCCGGCCCGGCCGGCTACACGGCGGCGATCTATGCCGCCCGGGCCGGGCTTTCGCCCGTGCTGGTCGCCGGCCTGCAGCCTGGCGGCCAGCTGACGATCACCACCGATGTCGAAAACTATCCCGGCTTCGCCGATGCCATCCAGGGCCCTTGGCTGATGGAGCAGATGGCCGCCCAGGCCGAACGCATGGGCACGCGCATCGTGCACGACATCATCACCGAGGTCGATCTCTCGCGCCACCCCTTCGTCGCCATCTCCGATTCGAACGAGCGGTTCGAGGCGAACAGCGTCGTCATCGCAACCGGGGCTTCGGCCCGCTGGCTCGAACTTCCCTCCGAACGCGCGTTGCGCGGCGCCGGCGTCTCGGCCTGCGCCACCTGCGACGGGTTCTTCTATCGCGGAAAGAAGGTCGCCGTCATCGGCGGCGGCAATACCGCGGTGGAAGAGGCGCTCTACCTCACCCATCACGCAAGCCATGTCACGCTCATCCATCGGCGGGATTCGCTCCGCGCCGAGCGGATCATGCAGGATCGTCTGTTCAGCAACCCCAAGGTCTCGGTGATCTGGGACCATGTGGTGGATGAGGTGCTGGGCGCGGGCGAGCCGCCGGTGGTGACCGGCCTCCGCCTCAAGCATGTGGCGAACGGGGCGAGCCGGACGCTCGATGTGGACGGCGTCTTCATCGCCATCGGCCATACCCCGAACACGGCCGTCTTCAAGGGCGCGCTCGCGCTCGACGCGGAGGGCTATATCCTGACCGAGCCGGGCACCACCCGCACCTCGGTTCCGGGGGTCTTCGCCGCGGGCGACGTGCAGGACCGGATCTACCGCCAGGCGGTGACGGCCGCGGCCTCGGGCTGCATGGCGGCGCTGGATGCAGAAAAATGGCTCACCCACAGTATTTCGAAAGAAGCCGTAGCGGCCTATTAAGCCAGCCTGAGGTGGTGCGGACGGCCGCGCCACGCGCCAGTTGAACCTGTTGGAATTGGAAACGGCACGATGGATTGGGACAAATTGAGGGTTTTCCACTCGGTGGCGGAAGCGGGCAGCTTCACGCATGCCGGGGACACTCTGAACCTCAGCCAATCTGCCGTTTCCCGTCAGATTTCCGCGCTGGAGGAGGCCTTGCAGGTACCACTCTTCCATCGTCATGCGCGCGGGCTGATTCTCACCGAACAGGGCGAGGCGCTCAACCGCACGGTGCGCGAGGTCTTTGCCAAGCTCGCGATGACGGAAGCGTTGCTGACCGAGAGCAAGGAGAAGCCGGCCGGCCGGCTGAAGGTGACGACGACGGTGGGCTTCGGCTCGATCTGGCTTGCCCCGCGCTGTCAGGCCTTCCTGGAGCAGTATCCGGAAGTCACCATGTCGCTCCTGCTCGATGATGGCGATCTCGACCTCGCCATGCGGGAGGCCGATGTGGCGATCCGCATGCACCCGCCGAAGCAGCCCGATCTCGTCCAGCGGCATCTGATGGATATCCATTGGACGGTCTTCGCTTCCCCCGAATACCTCAAGAAGCACGGCACGCCGCAGGCGCCGGAAGATCTCGACAACCACAAGATCATCCTCTTCGGCGGCTACCGCCCGCCAGTGGATGACATCAACTGGCTGGCCGAAGCCGGCCGCCGGCCGGGCAATCCGCGCCGGGCGGCGCTCGAAATCAACAATCTGCACGGCATGGCGCTCGCCATCCGCTCGGGGCTCGGCATCGGCGTGCTGCCCGATTATCTCGGCCGCGACACCGAGGGGCTGGTCTCCATCCTGCAGGATGTGAAGGCGCCGAAGGTCGATGTCTTCTTCGTCTATCCGGAGGAGTTGCGGAACTCGAAGCGCGTCGCCGTGTTCCGGGATTTCCTGCTCGCCCATATCGCCGAGAAGGCCTGAACGGTCGCCGCCGGTAAGCGGGGCCGCCCAGGCCGGGCCGCGCAGGCCGGGCCGCGCAGGCAGGGTTGACCGGCGCGGCTGAGGTTCAGCCACCCTGGTCTTGGGGGCAAGCGGCTCCGCCCCCCCAAGGATCAGGGGCGGGGCCGTTTTCATGAGGAGGGTGCGGCGCCGGCCGCATCACGCAGAATGGCCAAAGCCGCCGCCCCCACCCGAAAGCCGAAGGCCAAGCCCGCCGCCGAGGCTGCAAGCCCCCAGGCCAAGGCCGAAGGCAAGGCCAAGGCGCCGCCTGCCGCCGCCCGCATGCCGGCCAAGAACGTCCGCCCCTTTCTCGAAGCGCTGGCCAGCCATTGGCCGGAAGCCGCGACCGAACTGCTCTACCGGAACGACTTCACCCTGCTCGTCGCCGTCGTGCTCTCCGCGCAGACGACGGATGCCGCCGTCAACCGCGCGACCGCCCCGCTCTTCCAGGTCGCCGAAACGCCTGCTCAGATGGCGGCCCTCGGAGTCGAGGGGCTCGGCGCCTATATCAAATCCCTCGGCCTCTGGCAGGGCAAGGCCCGCAACGTCATCGCGCTCTCGGAGAAGCTGATCGCCGAACATGGCGGCGCCGTGCCGCGGGAGCGGGCGGCGCTCGAAGCCCTGCCCGGCGTCGGCCGCAAGACGGCGAATGTCGTGCTCAACACGGCGTTCGGCGAGCCGACCATCGCGGTCGATACCCATCTCTTCCGCCTCGGCAACCGCACCGGCCTCGCGCCCGGCAAAACCCCGCGCGCGGTTGAGGATGGGCTGCTGGCGCGCATTCCGGCGGATCTGCTGATGCAGGCGCATCACCGCCTCATCCTGCACGGCCGCTATATCTGCCGCGCCCGCAAGCCCGAATGCTGGCGCTGCAACGCCGCCCCCTTCTGCGGCTTCCGGCCCAAGACCCCGCCGCCCAAGGCGACCCCGCCATCGCGAAACTCCGTGGCGGAGTAAGCGCAACCTCTGTAGAAGACGCCCCATCACAGAGGGTTTCTGACCATGCGCATCGTCGTCGCCATGTCTGGCGGGGTCGATAGCTCCGTGGTGGCCGGGCTGCTTCGGGAAGCCGGCCACGAGGTTATCGGCGTCACGCTTCAGCTTTACGATCATGGCGCCGCCGCCAAGCGGAAGGGCGCCTGCTGCGCCGGGGAGGATATCCACGATGCCCGCCGGGTCGCGGACCGGATCGGCATCCCGCATTACGTGATCGACGCCGAGGCCCGCTTCCGCGCCGCCGTGATGGAGGATTTCGCGGCGAGCTACGCGGCGGGGGAAACGCCCGTCCCCTGCGTCCGCTGCAACCAGAGCGTGAAGTTCGGCGATCTCATCGAGCTCGCCCGCGATCTCGGCGCCGAAGCGATGGCGACCGGCCATTACGTCCGTCGCATCGAAGGCCCGGCGGGGCCGGAACTCCACCGCGCGGTGGACCCGGCGCGGGATCAGAGCTGGTTTCTCTTCGCGACGACGCGCGAGCAGCTGGCCTTCAGCCGCTTCCCCCTCGGCGCCATGCCCAACAAGGCGGCGGTGCGGGCCGAGGCGGCGCGGCTCGGTCTCGATGTCGCGGCCAAGTCGGACAGCCAGGATATCTGCTTCGTGCCGCAGGGCCGCTATACCGAGGTGATCGCCAAGCTGCGGCCGGAAGCGATGGAGCCGGGCGAGATCGTCGATGCCCAGGGCCGCGTGCTCGGCCGGCATGAGGGGATCGCCCGCTTCACCGTCGGCCAGGCGAAGCGCCTCGGCCTCATCCGGCGCGAGGGCGAGGAGGCGCCGGTGGTCACCCGGCTCGATGCCGCGCAGCGGCGCGTGGTGGTCGGCCCGCGGAGCGCGGGCGCGCGCGCGCTCGGTCTGCGCGAGGTCAATTGGCTGAGCCCCTGCCCGCCCGAGGGCTGGCACCTCTCGGTCAAGCTGCGCGCGCGGGCGGAACTCGCCGGCGCCCTGGTGCGGCCGCGGCCCGATGGCGGGGCGGAGGTGCTGCTCGATACGCCGGCCCTGCCCGCACCGGGCCAGGCTTGCGTCTTCTACCAGGGGGAGCGCGTGCTCGGCGGCGGTTTCATCGAAAAGCCCATGGAACTTGAGGCGACTGGCACCTAGGCTCGTCTCCTCCACTGTTGCGGACGCGCCCAGCCCATGCTCATCGCCCATCTCACCGATCTTCACATCCGCCCGCGCGGCGTGCCGGCCGCCCGCGTGGTGGAGACCAATATGCTGGTGGAGCGCGCACTCCGCGCCGTCGCCGCGCTGCGCCCCGCCCCCGATCTCGTGGTGATTTCGGGCGACGTGACGGAATGCGGCCGGCCCGAGGAATACCGCATGGCAGCGGCGCTCTTCGCGCAGCATCTCGCCATGCCCGTCTATGTCGTGCCCGGCAATCACGACCGGCGGGAGAATTTCCGCGAAGGGCTCGGCCATCTCCCCGGCGTGCTGAGCGACCCCGATTTCGTGCAATATGTGGTGGAGGATCAGCCGCTCCGCCTCGTCATGCTCGATTCGGTGGTGCCCGGCGCGGGCTACGGCCTGCTCTGCCCGCAGCGGCTGGCCTTTCTCGACCGCACTCTCGCCGCCGCGCCAGACAAGCCGACGCTGATCGTGATGCATCACCCGCCGATGCTGACGGGCGCGACCGGGATGGACAGCATCTTCCTGCGCAATACGGAGGAACTCGGCGCCCTGCTCGCGCGCCACCGCCAGGTGGAACGCATCCTCACCGGCCATCATCACCGCGCGATCGTGGGACGGCTCGGCCAGGCGATCGTCATCGTCTCCCCGGCCGTGGTGCATCAGTCAGATCTCAACCTGCTGCCGGGGGCGGCCGACCAGCTGGTACTGGAGCCGCCGGCCTATCAGCTGCATCTGCGCCTGCCCGCCGGCGAGATCGTCAGCCATACCGCCTATGTCGAGCGTTTCCCCGGCCCCTACCCTTTCCTCGTCGATGCGGATTATCCCGGCTACACGGCGCGCGAGGCCCATGCCGGCAAGGCGGGTTGACGGGCGGGCGCCCGGGCGCTATCCGCACCCACCACGCGGGCCGAGCGCCCGCGCAGGCGATGGCATGGCGGCGTAGCTCAGCGGTAGAGCAGGGGAATCATAATCCCTTGGTCGGCGGTTCAAATCCGTCCGCCGCTACCATGTCCTTGCGGTCGCGCAGAAACGATAAGCGGCCGCGTGCGTATTCGCTAGTCGGCCCACTCCTATTATCGTGCAATGTACACGGGTTGATACCGGGTATCCAAAAGAGCTCCTTCTCGGCTATCCGCAGCTCCCCTTCTCGGCGATCAGCGCAGATTTGCGCTGTCACTATCGGAACAAGCTTTCGACCCAGTGCATGGGCATATGGTTGAGGCCGGCACGCACCAAATCGCTAGTAGCCGCCTGTAGGGCAATCTGCGGCAGCGTAGCCAAAGCCTTTCTGAGAGCGGACTTTTCCTCGTCTGGGATTTCTGCCTGGTCTATCTTTGCCTCGATCAATTGCCTGATGGTCTCGGAATGCAACTTTACCGTGACCACCCCGAGAATCGCGGAGAGACCTCCGTCTTCTTCAAGGAAATCAAGCCCCCGGGCGGTAATAGTCATCTCCCCTCGATCCGGGGTCGACATTCGACGCATATCCTTGACCGAGCATAAGCCGTGCTCCTCTAAATAGAAGACCTGAGCCGATATAGGGTCCGAATAGAGAAACATTCGGGACTGTGGGTAAGCGCTCCGCATTTTCAGCAACAGGTCGCGCTGCAAATCGCGGTCCATCACGAAACCGGTATTAACCATGTCCGAACTTCCCTCCGCTAGCCAAGCAATGACCGAAAAAGAATTGCCCATGGCAATCTCGGAGCACGGGCCGACGGGTCATATCCAAGCGCTACTTTCAACTTATTGCCTGCGCGCGACCGGAATCCAGCCCTGCAGCCGATCGGGCTAACCGCGCGCCAGGATCGCGATACAGACAGGCGTGTTGACGGCGAAGGTGCTGCCCACAGGTCTCAGCACGCCGCTTTCCTGGTCGATCATGAAAACCAGCAGGCTGTCGCTGTTCTGGTTGGCAGCGAGGAGAAAGCGGCCCGCCGGATCGAGCGTGAAATCCCGCGGGGCGCTGCCCTCGGTGCTCCACCAGCCGATCGCCCGCATCGCGCCCAAGCCCGCGACGAGATCGACGCCGAGGATCGAATCATGCCCCCGATTGGAGGCATAGGCGAAGCGGCCGGACGGATGGATGCGAATCGCCGCGGCGCTCGAGTCGCCCCGCCAATCGGCCGGCAGCGTGCCGAGGCTCCCGGCCCGCGCCGCGCCATCGGGCGTGAGCCGGTAGGCGTCGATCCGGTTGCCAAGCTCGTGCAGCACGAGGAAGCCCGAGCCATCGGGCAGGAAGGCGAGATGGCGGGGAAAGCTGCCAGGCTCGGCCGCCAGCGCCAGATCGGGCGCGGGCGCGAGGCCGCCTTCCTCCAGCGGGTAGCGGAAAATACGATCGAGCCCCGCTTCGCAGACCAGCACATGCCGGCCATCCGGCGTGGGCAACGCCTGGTGCACATGCGGGCCTTCCTGCCGCGCTGCGTTCGGCCCGCTGCCCTGATGGCGAATGACCCTTAGCCCCGCCGCCACCGGCAGGCCCTCGGCATCGAGCGGCAGGCTGACGACGCTGCCATCGCCGTAATTCGACAGGAAGAGGAAGCCTTCCGCCGCGTCGAGGCTCGCATGGCACGGCCCGTCTCCCCCGGCGGGCACGGCGCTGAGGCGGGTGAGCCTGCCGGTGGCAGGATCGAGCGCGAAGGTGACGAGCGCGGCGCCTTCGGCGGCGGAGACTTCCTCGATCGCATAGAGCCGCGTGGCCTGGGCATTGGCGACCACCCAGGTCGGGTTGCGCAGGCCATCCACGGCGCCGCCCGGGGTGATGGCGCCCGTGCGGCTATCGAAGCCGAGCACTTCGACCCCCCTGCCCCGCCCGGCGACATGCGGCAGCCGATCGGTATAGGTGCCGATGATGAGGAGATGGTCAGCGTCGGGGTGGAGCATCGGGCGGGTTCCATGCGCAAGGGGCAGGGCCCGAGTTCGGACGGGATCGGGCGGCGCGTCAATGGGGACGGCGGAGCGCGGGCGGATGCCCGCGCACCCTACAGCGGCAGCACTTCCGACCGTTTGACCTGCCCGAGCGCAAAGCTCGTTTCGATGGAGGCGACGCCGTCGAGCCGGGTCAGCTTGTCCTTGAGGAAGCGCTCGTAGGCCTCCAGATCCTGCACCACGATGCGCATGAGGTAATCGCGCTGCCCGGTCATGAGGTAGCAATCCACCACCTCCGGCCAGCGGGCGACGGCGGCGGCAAAACGATCGAGATCCTCCTCCCGCTGACGTTCGAGCTTGATCGAGGCGAAGGCGCTGATCGGCAGGCCGACCTTCTTCTGGTCGATCACCGCCGTATAGCCCTTGATCACCCCGGCCCCTTCGAGCATGCGCACCCGGCGCGCGCAGGGCGAGGCCGAGAGGCCGCAGCGCGCGGCAATCTCGTTCACCGTCATCCGCCCATCCGCCTGAACGGCGGCGATGATGCGGCGGTCGATCTCGTCCAGGGCGTGCATTTTAGCGATTTTCACCAAAACGCGCCGGAATGCACGCGGAGTTTAGCTCCAATCACCCGGGCCGCGGCCCTAAGCTCGCGCGTAAAGGGGAAACGCCATGCCGCCGCCCGATCCACGCTTGCTCAGCCAGCTCGAACGCAAGGTTCTCTGGCTCGCCACCTGGATGATCCATAACGCCAACCACCTGCGGCCAAACCCGGATCACCTCAAGGTCGGCGGGCATCAGGCCTCCTCCGCCTCGCTATCGACGATCATGACCGCGCTCTATCTCGGCGTGCTGCGGCCAGAAGACCGGGTCGCCGTCAAACCCCATGCGAGCCCGAATTTCCACGCCATCCACTATCTGCTCGGCCGGCAGACGCGCGCCAAGCTCGAAGCCTTCCGGGCCTTCGGCGGCGCGCAATCCTATCCTTCCCGCACCAAGGATACGGATGACGTGGATTTCTCCACGGGCTCGGTCGGCCTCGGCGTCGGGCAGACGCTCTTCGCCGCGCTGGTGCAGGATTACCTGCGCGCCAAGGGCTGGGGCGAGGGCCGGCCGGAAGGGCGGATGATCGCGCTCGTCGGCGATGCCGAACTCGACGAGGGCAATATCTTCGAGGCTTTGCAGGAAGGCTGGAAGCACGGGCTGCGCAACTGCTGGTGGATCGTGGACTACAACCGCCAGAGCCTCGACGGCGTGGTGCATGAGGGGTTGTGGGAAAAATTCGAGACGATGTTCCGCAATTTCGGCTGGGATGTCGTCGTGCTGCGCCATGGCAGCCTGCAGCAGGCGGCCTTTGCCCAGCCGGGCGGTGAAAGCCTGAAGGGCTGGATCCGCGCCTGCCCCAACCCGCTCTATGCGGCGCTCACCTTCCAGGGGGGTGCCGCCTGGCGCAAGCGCCTCTCGGCCGATTTCGCCGGAGACGATGCCGCCCTCAACCTCATCGCCCGGCTGTCGGATGCGGAACTCGCCGCCATCATGGCCAATCTCGGCGGGCATGACATGCCGATGCTGCTGCAAGCCTTCGAACAGGCGCGCGCGCATGATCGCCCCGTCTGCTTCATCGCCTATACCATCAAGGGCTATGGCCTGCCGCTGGCCGGGCACAAGGACAATCATGCCGGCATCCTGACGCCCGAGCAGATGGAGCAGCTGCGCGGCCGGCTCGGCATCCGCCCGGGCCATGAGTGGGACCGGTTCGAGGGGCTGGAGGCGGCGCCCGAGGCGCTGCAAGCCGCGCTCGATACCGCGCCCTTCGCCGGCAGGCCAAGCGGGCGGCAGCCGGCGCCGCGCTACGATCCGCCGGTGATGCCGGCGCTCGCCCCGCAGAAGACGGCCTCCACGCAACAGGGGTTCGGCCTGCTCATGAACGCGCTCGCCCGCGAATCGGCCCCCATTCTGGACCGCATCGTGACGACCTCGCCGGATGTCACCGTCTCGACCAATCTCGGCCCCTGGGTGAACCGGCGCGGGCTCTTCGCGCGGGATAGCGTGGTCGATACCTTCCAGGCGGAGCACATCCTCTCGACCTTCAATTGGAGCTTCTCGCCCGCCGGCCAGCACATGGAGCTCGGCATCGCCGAGATGAACCTCTTCCTGCTGCTCTCGGCGCTCGGCCTGTCGCACGATCTGTTCGGCGAGCGGCTGCTGCCCATCGGCACGCTCTACGATCCCTTCATCGAACGCGGGCTCGATGCGCTGAACTACGCCTGCTACCAGGATGCGCGTTTCATGGTGGTGGCGACGCCTTCGGGGCTGACGCTGGCGCCCGAGGGCGGGGCGCACCAGTCGATCGCGACGCCGCTCATCGGCATGGCGCAGGATGGCTTGCAGAGCTTCGAGCCCGCCTTCGTCGATGAGCTCTCGGCCATTCTCGGCTGGGGTTTCGACTATCTGCAGCGGAACGGCGACGGCACGCCCGATCCGCGCACCTCCCTGCCCGATGGCCGGGGCGGCGCGCTCTACCTGCGGCTCTCCACCCGGATGATCGAGCAACCCGCGCGGGAGATGACGGCGGCGCTGCGGCAGGACATCATCGCTGGCGGCTACTGGCTGCGCCGGCCGGGGCCGAATGCCGAGATCGTGCTCGCCTATACCGGCGCCGTCGCGCCCGAGGCGATCGCCGCGATCGGCATGATGGCGGAGGATCGGCGGGATGTCGGGCTGCTCGCCATCACCTCGGCCGATCGGCTGCATGCCGGCTGGAATGCGGCGAACCGGCGGCGCGAGGCAGGCGAGCGGCAGGCGGGCAGCCATATCGAGCGGCTGATGGCGGCCGTGCCGCGCGATGCCGCGCTCATCACCGTGCAGGATGGCCATCCGGCCGGCCTCGCCTGGCTCGGCGCGGTCAGCGGCCACCGCAGCCGGGCGCTCGGCGTCGAGCATTTCGGGCAATCCGGCACGATCGCCGACCTCTACCGCGAAGCGCGGATCGACGCCGCCGCGATCGTCGCGGCGGCCGAGGCGATCGCCCCCGGCCGCCCCATCCGCCATCTGCGCGCCCTGTAACGCGGGACGGTTCGCCCAGAGCGTTATGCCGCGGGTGCGGGAGGCGATCCGCTCAGGCGGCGAGTGCGGCCTCGGTAATCTCCAGATCGTCGGCGAGGGCGCGGCGCGGATGCACTCCCTCGCGCTCAAGCTCGGCATGGTAGGCGCGGACCGCTTCTTCCGGCTGCACCTCGCCATCCGCGACGCGGCGCATGAAGCGGATGAGGGTGAGCGGCGATTCGGCCAGGTTGATCTTGCGGCCGAAAAGGGCGAGGCGCGCACCCGCCCGCTCGGCCTGGAAGAGCAGTTCGAAGGTATCGCGCGTCGTGCCGGCCCCACCGCCGAGCACGCCGATGACAAGCGAGGGATCATAGGCCGCGAGTTCCGCGATCGCGGCATGGCCGTTGAAGGGGATCTTGAGGAAGCGCGGCCGCTCCGCCTGGGTGAGGCCGGAGAGGCAGCGCAGCAGGCAATCATTGAGGAAGGCCGGGAAATCCTCACGCGCGAGGCCGCGCGGCGCGTTCGGGTTGAAGACTTCGAGGAAGTAAGAGAAGCCGAGCCGCCCGGCCTCCTCGCGGAAGGCGGCGAAAGCCTCCAGCGAGCGCAGATCGGCCTCGAGATCGTTGTTGAAGGTCATCGAATAGAGGCCGAGATCGGTGCCGGTGATCGGCGCCCCGGGCTCGGCCTTGGCCGTGCCGTGCATCACGCGGGGCAGGCTCGCACTGCGGAAGGGGCGGCAGAGCTCCGCCGCATAGCTCGCGCCGCGCACGCCGCCCCAGCAATCCGTCGCGTCATTGGCGCGAATGGCGGGTTTCACCCGGCTCGCCGCATAGGCGCCCTCCTGCTGCAGGATCTCGAGATTGGAGACCGAGGTGAGCATGATATCGACGATATCCTGCCGTAGCACAGCGGTGATCTGGTCGAGATAGTCGCGCCGGGTCTTCCAGCCTGCCCGCTTGCCTTCGGCATCGTAGCGCGGGCCGCCGGTGGTGATGCCGGAACCCATATCGCCATCCTTGGCATCGGCGATGATGAAATCGGCGCGGCGATACTGGCCGGCCTGGATACGGCTGAGCTTTTCGTCGAGGCGGGTGGTCATCGCGGAAACTCCACAAGATCGGGCTGGGAAGATGCAAGGGCGCCGGGGGCTGGCGCCGCGGCGGCGGGCATTGGCGGCTGGCCGAGCACGAGCAGGCAGCCCGCCATGAAGGTATCGCCCAAGCCAAGGGTCGTGCGGGGATGGCGCAGATAGGGGCTCGGGCAGGAGACGATGGACCAGCCCTGGCGCTCTTCCTCGGGCGGCGGCGGCGCGAAGCCTGCCTCTGCCGGCAAGGCCGTGGGGCAAGTGAGCCTGCCGGCGGCGGCACGGCCAGCGGCCAGCAAGCAGCCCATCATCAGGGCGTCCCGCTCCTGCCCAGGGTCTCCCCGCGTCGCGCTGATCGCCCAATCATCCGCATGCACCGTCACCCGATCGAGCCCGAGCGCGGTGCCGAGGCGGATGAGCCCGTCGCTCAGGCGCTCCGGCTCGGGGCTCATCGCGCGGTATTCGGAGAGGCTCATGCCGAGGGAGGTGGCGGCACCCGCCAGGCCCGCTATCGCCTGGTCGCGGCAGGCCGGGCTTTCGTAGCCGGCAAGCTCCAGATGGATGATGCCGATCCCCGCCGCCCGCCAGAGCGCCGCGGCGCGCCGCGCAAGATCGAGCCCCACCTGCAACCGCGCGCCCGAGCCGAGCGCATTGAAGCCGGAGAGCACGCCGCCGCCCGGGCCGCGGCCGGCTTCGAGAAGCTGGGGGCCGAGGCGGAGGAAGGCCGCATCGTCTTCAAGGTCGAAATCGTGAAAGCGCACGATGATGCGGGAGGCGCGCGGCGGCCGCACCCCCCCGAGCGGCGTATCGGCATCATATTCGAACACGTAGACGCGCGGCCGGTCGGCACCCGTGGCGCCGATCTCCGCCGCTCGGCGCGGCGCGGCTTCCGCGATCAGCATAGCGGGGTCGAGCACGGCGAGTTGCTCGGGCGTGCGGTTCCGCAAGGCGAGCAGCGCCGGCGCGCCGAGCAGGGTGAGGAGACGCGCGGCATGCGCCGAGGTGCCGCCAAGCGCCAGATCGAGCGGCAGCTTGGCATCGAGCCAGGCGCCGCCCTCCGGCCAATTGAAGCGGATCTCGCCGCCGATGCCGCTTGCCGCGCGGGCGCGGAGTTCGGCCGCCAGCGCACGCGCCGGCGCCGGCCCGGCGCTCAACACCCGGTCACAGGCATCGTCGAGCCGGGTGAAGGCATCGACGCAGGCGGAGAAGCCGCACAAGGTCCAGCCTGCCGCCGCGGCATAGGGCCGGATCCGTGGGATGAGGGCCTGATAGGCCGCGCGCCATGAAGCCTCTTGCACCATTCCGCCCCTGCGCCGTGGCGCTATGATCGCGACGGCGCTGGCCTTTCCGTCGGCTGCGCATCGCTGCTGTTTTATGCAGCATTTCACGCATTATGCCGCATGGTCAATTGAAAATCTCTGCCCGATCGCGGTAAGTGGAGCAGGGCAACCCGCATGAAGGACGCGACCTTGGCCGATCTCAGCGAAGACGTGCTGCTCCCCGGCTCGCGCCAGCGGCGGGTGGCCGATCTCATGCGCCAGAAAGGCCATGTCACGGTCGCCGAACTCACCGCGCTGTTCGGGGTTTCGCGCGATACCATCCGGCGGGATCTGCAATTGCTGGAACGCCAGGGGCTGCTCACCCGCACCCATGGCGGGGCGCTGGCGGGGGATGGGCTGGTCGCGCGGGAGACGCGCCTGCAATCGCGCATGGCGGAGCAGGCGGGCGCCAAACAGCGCATCGGCCGTGCCGCCGCCGCCCTCATCCGCGAGGGCGAGACGCTGATCCTCAACGGCGGCTCCTCCACCTGCGCCTTCGCCGCGGCCCTTGCGGGCTTGGGCGATCTCACCCTTGTCACCAACAACCTCGTGCTGCCGGCGCTGGTGCCAGCCGGGGTTGCCCGCTCGATCTACGTGCTCGGCGGCGCCTATTGGGAAAGCCCGCAGGTGACGCTCGGGCCGGTCAAGATCAACGGCGCGGCGCGCATCAGCGTCGATACCGCGGTGATCGGCGTAACCGGGCTCGACGAGGATGGCCTCTCGATCAGCCGGCTAGAGGAAGCGCAGGTGACGGCCGAAATGATGGAGGCAGCCCGGCGCACCATCCTGCTGGCGGATAGTTCGAAATTCGGCATCAGCGCCTTCGCGCATGTCGCGCCCCTCGGCCGCATCCATTATCTGGTGACGGATGGGCCGCCGCCGGCCGACCTCGCCGAGGCGCTGGCCGCGGCCGGGGTCGAGATCGTCCTGGCGCCCGCCGCCACCGCTGCATGATCCGATCTGACCAGGCTCCGCGGGTTACGCCGGCAGAAGTTCCTTCTCCACCAGGGCGAGCGCGCGGCCGATCGCCTGATCCATGTCATAGTAGCGATATTCGCCAAGACGGCCGCAGACCAGCACATCGCGCCGCCCAGCCAGCCGCTCCTGGTAGCGTTTGAAAAGCGCGCGGTTCCCGCTATCGGGAAAGGGGTATTCGTACTCGTTGGGATCGCTCGGCGTGAAGGGCGTTTCGGTGGTCAGCACGGTGCCGACCGCCCTCGCCTTCTCCTCCTCCGCCATCATGTGCTTCCATTCGAGGATGCGGACCTGCGGCCCGTCTTCAAGCTGCGGCGTGTTGACCTGTCCGACAGGCTGGAGATATCCGGCCTGCGGGTGATAGGCATGGGCCCGCTTCTGGCCGCGATAGGCCAGACGGCCGAGATCGTAGCCGAAGAACTCGTCGATCGGGCCGGTATAGATCGTCCGCTTGCGCACGGTGATGGCATCCCGGATGCTCTGGTAGGCAACGCCCGTGCGCGTCTCGATGCCGGCGACGAGCTTCTGCATGAAGGCCGCATAGCCGGAACGCGGAATGCCCTGATAGGGCACGGTCTTGAGCCGCGTCTCCCCATCACTGCGGACATCGAAGCGGCCGGCGAGATCGCTCGCCAACGCGCGTGGATCGACCCCCCATTGCTTGAGGTTGTAGCCGTGAATGAATTTCTCGTAGATCGGCTTTGGCATGATGGCGAGGGAGGCTTCCTCGAAATTCCCCGGCTGGCCGGTGAAGGAGGGCGACCATGCGCACCCGACGCTGCGTTCGATATAGCTGCTCTGGATCGGCCAGTATTCCAGGGCGCCATCCACCTTGGTCATCAGCACCGGCTCGTAGCGATAGAAGGAATCGAAGCGATTGACGAAGCTCCAGATCCGCTCGGACGCGGTACGGAAGTAATGCGGCCCGTAGGTATGGATGCGAATGCCGCCCTCATGCCAATGATCGTGAACATTGCCGCCGAGATGCGGCCGCCGATCGATGATGAGAACCCGCTCCCCGCGATCCGCGAGGGAACGCGCGATGGTGCCGCCCGTCAGACCCGATCCGACGACGAGGTAATCGACTTCCATGGATCTTCAACCTTCGTGATGGCACGGCGCTCGTCGCATGGCACGCGCCGCCCGGTGGAGGCCAGGGCGGCTCACGGTCGCTCGCACGCCCCGCAAGCCGCTTTCACTGATCGTCTGTGCAAGCACCTTCACCCGCTCGGATGATGCCATCCGGCCAGGAGTGGCTCTAACGGCCAAGCGCACCGGCAAAGGAGGCGGTGAAGCTGTGGCGGCCATCCTGCGGCTGGGGCTGGAGCAGCGGCTTGCGGGCCGCGCGCCACCTGTCATATGCCGCGCCGTAATCCCGGCGCTCTATGGCCTGCAGAATATTGCTGCGCCCCTCTTCCCGCCCCGATGTATGGTAATGACCGACGCCCCGGGTTGCCATGTCCCCTCCCCAATTGGTTATCACATCGGGATAGTCTTCGAGATAGGTGAGATTGGCATCCCGGATGATGACAGCCGCCAGATCCGCAAGCACCAGCGGCGCATTGATCTCAAGCGCTTCATGCAGCAACTGGGCATAGATGGCGGCCCGATCCTCCCGCGGCAGATCGGCCGCCTCCTTCAACCGCGTCTCGTAGGCGTGCAGGCCTTCATTGTCGGAGAGAGCGAAGGGTGCTGCGAGCGGGCGCGCATAGTTCACAACCCGCCCCTCGAACTGGCCATTGACCAGCCAATGATGCAGGCCGGAGCGCAGCGGCGTGGTATTGAGCCGGCTTTCCGTGTCAAGCGCGGTCACGATCTGGCGGATGTCCCGGTTACGCAGCAGATAGCCGGCCTCGACATCGGCGAAGGCCGCATTGAGCCGCAGCAGCGCATCAGTCGCCTTGCCGGACAAGAGGGCGATCTTCGCCAGCAGGATCTGCCCATCCAGCGTGCGGCCGATCGCCGGCTCCCGCTCGACGAGAAATTCGCCAAGCGCCGTGCTGTCCTTGCTGATCAAAGCATCAGCGAGATCCCGCAGCAAAGCCTTGCGCCCGCAGCCTGAACCCATACGATCGAGAATGCGCGGGAAGCTCATTCCCTTGTCGAGGCAGAAGCAGAGGCATTCGATGAGGTTGAAGGCGAAAGTGGGCGATGCGTCGTAGTGGTCCATCAAGGTGGTGATGACCGCATCATCCTCCTGGCGCTCGGCCATCCGCCGCACCAGCCAGCGGAGGCTCGGCAGCGAGAATTCGGTGGTCGCGGTCAGCTGCTTCTCGGCAAGCGAGCGGCCGCGCTGCTCCGGGGAGAAAACCGGCGCATTGCGCGCGAAGGCGCCGTTGAGGGCGACGAGAATGCTGTCTCCGAAACTCGCCCAAGGGAAGGCCGCCATCGCGGGGCGCAGCGCCCGGTAATGGTTGGCGAGCATGGAGCCCCGGCGCGAGACAGAGCCGGCGGTGGCGCGCAGACCCATCAGCGGCTCCGGCACCATCGCGATCTTGCCTTGGGAAACCTCGATCTTCGCGAAAAGCTCGTAATCCTCCCAGGACAGGCCCTCATCCTCGGTAAAGCCGCCGATCTCGCGCAGGAAGGCCGCGCGGAAAATGCCGTTCGCATCCCCGTAGCTGTTATCGAAGAGATTGGCCGCCATGCCGCTGCCGAGCGGGATGTAGAGATGGATGAAGTGTTCGAGCGCGCGCGGATCCTGATCCTCGGGAAAGGCGATCGCGGCACAGGTCAGCGCATCATAGCCGCTGTGGCGGATCGCCGTGAGATAGGTCTGCAACTGCTCCGGATAGGCGAAATTGTCGTCATCCATGAAGACGATGTATTCGCCCCGCGCCCGGGCAAGGGCCTTGTTGCGCGCGGCGCCGACGAATTCGTTCTTCTGGCGGATGATGGTGATGGGAAGCGGCACTGCTCCCTGTTCCAGCTGTTCGAGATAGGTCCGCGCTTCCACTGTGCGAGACCCGTCGTCGACGATGATGACCTCGAAGTTTTTGTACGTCTGGGCGCGCAAGCCGTCGAGCGTGACCTTGAGGAGCCGCGGGCGTTCGAAATGCGTGATGCAGACCGAGATCAGCGGGCCGCTCTCCCCGTCATCGGCCGCTACCGGCGCCTGGGCGCGCTGCTGAGCGACCGAGGCCCGCACCGCGCCGAGCCAGGCGGGGATATTGTCCTCCGCCTGGCGGATCGCCGGGAAGGCGGTGGAGGCGCCATGGCGCAGAACCTCCAGCAGCTTCTCGGATAGCGAGCGCACGCCGAACTTGAAGAGCACGGTTGCGTGATCCTCAGGCGCGATGATCTCCGGAATGCCCCCCGTCGCCGCCGCGACGAAGGGGATTGCATTGTGGATGCATTCGAGCACGGTGAGCGGCGAATTGTCGGTCACCGACGGGATGACGGCGAGCGCTCGCGCCGCTTGCAGATAGGCGATCGCCTCGGTGGCGTGCAGCGCGGGCAGGATCTTGATCTTGAGGCCGAGGCCGCCCAGGCGCGCCATGAGGTAATCGTAGGAATTCAGCTCCTCGACCTCGGTGATCTTGCCGAGGAAGGTGACCGTCAGCTCGGCGGGCGCCCGATCCCCGTATTCCTCGTGGATCAGGCGCTTGATCGCTTGCACGAAGATGTGCAGCCCCTTGCGCTTTTCCAGCCGGCCGAAAAAAACGATCTCCGCGATATCAGAAACCCGGCGGCGCTCGGTCGGGTGATGTCCTAAGGCGCCGGTCAGAAGATAGGGCTGCACATAGGTCTCAGCCGGCAGCACGAAGCCGTGCCGCTCCTTCCAGTCGAGCAGATAATGCGTCGGGCTGACGAGAAGGTCGGCCATCCGCACGGCTTCCCGCTCCATATGATAGACGCGGACATCATGCTCCGAATAGCCTGGCTGCTCGTTCGCGAGCGCGTGCCAAAGGCAGGTGGAATGCGCCTGCACCCAGATCGCCGTCTGCCGGAAGGCGAGGCCCAGGCGCTTGCCGAGTAGACTGTAATAGCCGAGGCCGCGCCAGTCCGGAAACAGGATGAGGTCGAAATCCCGCTGCTTGAGGCGGTGATAGGCGGTGTAGGAGGAGACCGTGATGATATCAGCGGGGAAGAATTCGTGAAGATCGGCAGCCCCGAAGGAGGCGGGAAACAGCGTCTCGAGCTTGATGCCGAGCGGCGTCAGCCTATCCCTTGCCTCGGCGATCTGATCACTGGTGAGGTGGTCGGTGAAGTTACAGAACAGAATCGTCACATCGCAGCCGCGCTCGGCCAGGATGCAGGCGGTATGGTGGAAGGACGTTCCGATGCCACCATTTTTAATAAGATAGAGGTAATCCTGCGTCGCGATGCAGATCTTGAGAGGCTGCGGTAGCCCCTCCCCAGGAAAAGCGGCTTCATCGATAGGCAGCGCCGGAAAGTGGTTGTAGCTTCTCACATCATCCTCAGCATCGGGGCACCCATTCCTGCGCCGGAAGGGTACGATCCCTCTCGGGCCCCTTCGGCGCGCTGATCTTGCAACCTTTCTGCACGCCGCCGGTTACGGCGCATGCGCCGATCGCCATCGCCAGGCATCGCGGATCTGGCCGAAAAGCTCGCCGAGCTTGGGCTGCCAGCCGAGGGTTGCCCGCGCAAGCGCCGCATCGCCCACCAGAATGCCAGGGTCACCCGGCCGGCGCTCCCCGAAACGAACCGGAACCGGGCGCCCGGTGACGCGTTCGGCCAGCGCGATCACCTGGCGGATGGAGAAGCCGGCGCCATTGCCGAGGTTCATGGCAATCGTGCGCCCGCCATCCAGGAGATAACGCAGGGCGAGGACATGCGCCTCGGCGAGATCCTGGACGTGGATGTAATCCCGCACGCAGGTGCCGTCCGGCGTGTCGTAATCCTCGCCATTGATCGTCAGCCAGGGGAGAACCCCCGCCGCGGCATCGAGCACGAGCGGGATGAGATGCGTCTCCGGCTTGTGGTTCTCGCCGATCATACCCTCAGGGTCGGCGCCGGCGGCGTTGAAGTAACGCAGCATCACCGATCGCAGGCCGTACGCCGGGCCGGCATCGGTAATCATCCGCTCCACCGCCAGCTTCGATGCGCCATAGGGGTTGACGGGATTTTGCGGATGCGTTTCCGCGATCGGAATGCTCTGCGGCAGCCCGTAGGTCGCGCAGGTGCTGGAAAAGACCAGGCGCCGCACGCAGGCGGCTTCCATCGCTTCGAGCAGCGCCAGCGTGCCGGCGACATTGTTGCGATAGTAGCGCAGCGGCGCGGTGACGGATTCGCCGACATAGGCATAGGCCGCAAAATGCAGCACGGCCTCGGGCCGGTAGGTGGCGAAAGCGGCGTCGAGCGCTGCCCGGTCCGACAGATCGGCTTCCACCAACGGGCCCCAGCGCACCGCCTGCCGCGTGCCGTGTTCGAGACTATCGAAGGTCACCGGTTTGAAGCCGGCCGCCGCCAAGGCCTTGCAGGCATGGCTCCCAACAAATCCGGCACCGCCGGTTACAAGCACAGTCGTCATCCGGAAGAATGTCCACTACATGAAGGCGCGGGGTCGCTTCGCCACGCAGATAAACGCCCGCATCGGTAAACACCGCCTTTCCGGATGGCGGATTCTTGCCCGGTTCGAGACGCCACTAAGGGTTTGTGCCGCTTCCCGGCGCCCGTGGCGCTGGCATGGGGGATGGGCCCCTCTAGCCTTTGACTGAGCCCATCGTCAGCCCGCCGGCCAGGAAGCGCTGCAGATAGAGGAAGCTCAGCGCCACCGGCAGGATGGTGAGGACGGAGGCCGCCATCAGCGCGCCCCAATCCGTCTCATGCGCGCCGCGAAACAGCATGATGCCCGGCGTCAGCGTGCGGTGGGCATCATCGTTGATCAGCACATAGGCGAACATGAACTCGTTCCAGGCGGTGACGAAGCCGAACAGGCCGGTCGCCAGTAGCCCCGGCACCGAGAGCGGCAGCAGCACGCGCAACAGGAAGGCGGGGCGGGAACAGCCATCCAGCGCCGCCGCCTCTTCCAACTCCAGCGGCACCGCGTCGAAAAAGCCGCGCAGCATGAACACCGCCAGCGGCACCATGAAGGTGCAATAGACCAGGATGAGCGAGAGATAGGTGCTGAGCAGGCCGAGATGGCGCATCGTCATATAGAGCGGCACCAGCAGCAGCACGCCGGGGATCATCTGGGAAGCGAGGAGCGCGCCCGAAAGGACGCGGATCGGCCTCTGCCGCCGCCAGCGGCTGAGCGCATAGGCGCAGAAGGTCGCGCTCACCATGGTCAGCAGCGTCGAGAAGACCGAGACGATGACGCTGTTGCGCAGATAGAGCAGGAAGGGGCTGTGCAGCAGCACGACGGCGAAATTGTGCAGCGTGGGATGGCGGATGAGGAAGGAGGGCGTGGTGCTCAGCACCTCGTCCACCGGCTTGAAGGCGGTGTCGACCATCCAGAGGAAGGGCAGGAGGCAGAATCCCGCGATGACCAGAAGGATGCCGTAGCGCCCCGCCTGGACCGCGCCATTACGGGTGCCAACCATCGCCATGGATCACGCCTCCTCGGCCAGCCGCCGGCGCCCGAGCGCGGGCACCAGGCCATAGCGATAAAGAAAGAACATGGTGGCGATCGCCATCATCATCATGCCGGCAAGCGCCGAAGCCGCGCCCACGTCGAAGTTCTGCATGGCGTCGCGATAGATCAGGATCGGCAGGGTGGTCGACGCATTGAGCGGGCCGCCCTGCGTCATCACCCAGATGAAGTCGAAATTCACCGCCGTCCAGATGATATGCATGGTAACGAGGGTGAGGGTCACGGGGCGCAGATGCGGCAGGGAGATATGCCAGAAGCGGCGCCAGGCGGGCGCCCCGTCGAGGGCGGCCGCCTCGTGCAGTTCCGGCGGCACCGCCTGCAGGGCGGCGAGGAAGCTGATCGTATAGAAGGGAAAGGTCCGCCAGACATTGGCGAGCGTCACCGTGAACAGGGCGGTGTTGAGCTGGCCGAGCCAGTTGACGGGATGCGAGAGCAGGCCGAGCCGCTCCAGCCAGAAATTGGCGAGACCGTAATCCGGCGCCAGGATCCAGCTCCAATCAAGCCCGGCGACGACGATGGGGATCAGCCAGGGGATGATGATGAGGGCGCGAAAGATGGCGCCGCCGCGCAGCGGGCCGGCAAGCGCGGTGGCCGAGACGAGGCCGAGCAGATATTCCCCGCTGACCGAAAGCGCGGTCCAGAGCAGAGTGTTCCACAAGGCCGGCAGCAGATTGTCATCCTGGAAGACGGTGAGGAAATTGTCGAAGCCGGCGAAGCCGCGGGCCGCCGGATCGGTCAGGTTGACGTAGCGGAAACTGTCCCAGATGACGACGAGCAGCGGATAGACGATCAGCGCCAGCAGCAGCAGTGCTGCGGGCGCGATGAAGGCCCAGGCAACGGGCGGCATGCCCTGCCGCCGGCGCCGCGCGGCCGGCAGGGCGCGCCGCGCCGCCCCGGCCACCGCGCCACCCTGCTTCAGGCTTTGCACCTCGCCCATGTCGCGCTCAGCCCTTGCCGAGTTCGCCGGCCTGGCGCAGCGCCTTGTTCACGGCGCGGCCGAGCCAGGCGGCGACCGAGGCGGGCTTCTCATGCCGCAGCAGCACGCGGCCGACCGCATCTTCCATGCTCTGCGTGATGCTGCCGAGGGGAACCGGCGGGAAGACGACGCCGATCGGCGTGAGATCGGTGAAGTTCTTTCCCCAGATGCCTGCGCCCTTCACATCCTGCCGGGGGGATCTGTCACCATCCACCGCCGCCTGATACTGCCGCCCCATCATGAACTGCGCGAAGGTCCAGGCCGCCTTCTCGTGTGGGCCTTTGAAGAGGTAGAAGGGGTTGACCTCGAAGAAGGTCGCCGGCGTCGTGTTATAGGGCGGCGGATAGATCCCGACATCGACCATCGCCTGCGGGTTCTGCGCCACCCGTTCGGACATCCACGACCCGTCGATCACCATGGCATAGCGGCCTTGGGCGAACTCACTGTCCTCTTGCTCATATCCCCAGCCGGAGGCCGCAGGGTCGATCGCACCTTCGGACTGCAGCTTCTGGTAGAAGGCGAAGACCGCCGCGGCCTTCTTCAGCAAGGCCGGGTCGCTGTTCCAGCGGTTGCGGTATTTGCCGTCCTTGGTGGGGTCGGCGATCGTCACGCCATTCTGCGCGAGGAACATGATGAGTTCCTGCGGCGCCCGCACCCCGGTGCCGGCGATGCCAAAGGCGGGCTTGCCCGTCGCCGCCTTGATCTTGGGCGCATCGGCCAAGAGCTCGTCCCAGGTCTTGGGCGGCGCCGAAATGCCCGCCTTCTTCAGCATATCCTGATGCACGAGCAGCGCCCGCAGCCCGATATAGTTGGGCACCGCGCGCAGCTTGCCGTTGATGGTGAGCGCAGCAAGCGCGTTCGGGTACAGCGCGGCTTTGACGGGCGAGGCATTCATCTCCGCCGTGAGATCGGGCAGGGCGCGCATGCGGTTGAGCTCGCCCAGCCACTCCACCAGCCCCCAGCTGATATCAGGCGCATCCCCGCCGACGACGGAGGTGATGAGCTTGTCGTGCAGCGCATCGAAGGCGATGATCTGGGTCTTGACCCTGATGTCCGGATGGCTCTTCTCGAACAGCGCGATCTGCTTCGCCCCTTCGATGCCGTCGCTTTTCGTCGGGTCCCAGGCGGCCCAGAAATTCAAGGTCACCGGCGCTGCCTGTGCCGCGAGGCTCGTCAGGCAGGTGGCGAGGGTCAGGAAGATCGCGGCCGTGCGGCCCGGTGTGATGCGTGCTCTCATGAAGGCTTGCTCCCCTTGTTCTTGCGCGGCTACGGGGGATCTTCGCCCCCCTTCCGGGCGGCCGGGTCGCCCGGCCATGCCCCGCCTCGGCCGCAGGCCGAGGCTCCCTCAGGCGACGATCTGCTTGTCCGGCGTCATCGTTTCCGCCTTCTCGGCGCGGTCGGCCCGCATCTGCGCGACCGAGCGCACGGGCAGGCGCGCCGCGCCCTGCCAATCGCGCGTCGGCAGCCGGGGGCCGGCCAGGCGGCGCGTGGCCTCGGGCACGGCGGCCGCGTATTGCGGCAGCCAGCGCGCCTGGGCGACGACCATTTCATCCACCATCTGCCACACCTCATCCGGCGCACAGACGGCGCCGACCAGCGGATCGTGCAGCATGGCGCGCTTCAGCGTATCGATATCGCCGCTGATCGCAGCCTGCACCGCGAGCCGCTGCACGTTGATGGAGGCGATGCAGGAGGCGGCGCAGGCATCCGGCAGGCGCAGGCCGGCCACCATGTTGAGACCGAAACGATCGACGAAGCCCGGGCTCTCCACGATGGCATCGGCCGGAAGATTGGTCACCAGCCCCTGGTTGACGACATTGAAATGCCCGCGATAGACGCGCCCCGTCTCCAAGGCCTCGATGATGTGGCTTGCATGCTCATCGGTACGCTGGGAAGGCGCGATCGGCACCTCCGCCTCGCGCAGATAGCGGGGATATTCCTCCTCGAACCAGTTGCGCCCTTCGGTGCAGATGCGGAGATAGCCGCCCGTCTCGCCATGGATCCATTGCGACAGGTCGATCCACCGCAGCGTCTCCTCCGGCCGCTTGCGATACCAGGGAAGGTATTCGGAGAGATGGCCGTTCGATTCCGTGGAATAGAAGCCGAAGCGGCGCAGAACGTCGATCCGCACCTTCTCCTGCCGCGCATAGACCGGATGCGCCTCGAAGGCGGCGAGCAGTTCGGCCTGGCCGACCGGGCGGCCCTTCACCCGCAAATCGATATACCAGGTCTGATGGTTGATACCGGTGCAGATATACTCGACATCGTGCGGCTCGGCACCGAGAACCTCGGCGATCTGGCGCCAGCCGTGCTGCACGCCATGGCAGAGGCCGATGGTCTCCACCCCGCCATGCACCTTGGCCGCCCAGGTGTTCATCGCCATCGGATTGGCATAGTTGAGCAGCCGCGCCCCCGGCTCGGCATAGGTCTTGATATCGCGGCAGAAGTCGAGCATCGCCGGGATGGTGCGCTGGCCATACATGATGCCGCCGGCGCAGATGGTGTCGCCCACGCACTGATCCACCCCGTATTTGAGCGGGATGGCGATATCCTCCTGAAATGCCTCAAGCCCGCCCTGGCGGATGCAGCAGATGACGTAGCGCGCGCCATCGAGCGCGCGGGCGCGCTCCCCGGTCGCGGTGATGCGGGCAGGCATGCCGCTCGCCGCCACCATCCGCTCCAGGATCTGCCGGATCATCTCGAGATTGTGCGGGTTGATGTCGGTCAGCGCGATCTCGATCTCGCGCAGCTCCGGCACGCAGAGGATATCGCGCACCAGGGTGCGGGTGAACCCGACGCTGCCGGCGCCGAGGATCGCGATCTTGAATGCGGCTGCCATCGTGCTCTCGCCCTTCCCTTGCTTCCGGCCTCTATGGCTGAGGCCTTGCAGACGCAAATATCTTGACACAGGCCCCTGCCGTTCCGCAGGACGACGCTTGTGCTTCAAAGGGTAATTCTGTGCTCACCGAGCTCATCCGCCACGGCCCCTTCCGCCGCGCCATCTCCGTGCCCCGGCGGCGCGGCCGGCTGCATGTGATGCCGACCAGCACGGGCTTCGAACATGCGCGCGGGCCGGGCTACAGCTTCGATGGGCGGCGCCGCGGCTCCCTGCCCTTCGCCGTGCTGCAACACGCCATCGCGGGCACCGGGCGGCTGCGCCACGAGCGGCAGTTGCACCGCATCAGGCCGGGGCAGACCATGCTGGTGACGATCCCCCATCCCCATCGCTACTGGCTGGAAGCCGCCGAGAGCTGGAGCTTCTTCTGGATCGGCCTCACCGGCCGGGAAGCCTTGCGCCTGGTCTATGCGATCCAAGCGACGGTCGGGCCTGTGCTGACGCTCCGCCCCGATACGGTGGATCGCCTCGCCGGCTTCTGCCTCGATCTTGGCCGCGCGGCGGGAGAGGAAGCGGAGGTCGGCGGCCTCTCCGCCATCGCCTATGCGGCGCTGATGGCGGTGTTCGACGATGTGCAGGCCCGCCATCCGCTGATCGCCGCGGAGGCGACGAGCCCAGGCATCGCGCGCGCCTGCCGGCATGCGCAGGCGCATCTCGATCAGCGGCTGACGGTCGAAGATCTCGCCGCCGTCGCGGGCTATAGCCGGGCGCATTTCACCCGCGTCTTCACGGCCGAGCTCGGGCTCGCGCCGGCCGAATTCATCACCCGCGAGCGCATGCAGCGGGCGAGCAGGCTGCTGCCCAACCCCGCGCTCAGCATCAAGGACATCGCGAGCAGCTGCGGCTTCCCCGACCCCAACTACTTCGCCAAGGTCTTCCGCCGGCATTTCGATACCAATCCGTCGGACTATCGCGCCGCGCGCAGCTGAGCGCCCGCCCGCCCACGCCCCCCGCTACAGCACCGCGAGCATGCCACCATCGACATAGATGATCTGGCCATTCACATAAGCCGAGGCGGGAGAGGCGAGAAAGACGACCGTGCCGATCAGATCCTCGGGCCTGCCCCAGCGCCCGGCCGGGGTGCGGCCCTTGACCCAGGCATCGAAGGCGGGATCGTCGATCAGCGCCTTGTTCATCTCGGTCGCGATATAGCCCGGGCCGATCGCATTGGCCTGGATATCGTGCCGCGCCCATTCCGCCGCCATCGCGCGCGTGAGCAATTTGATGCCGCCCTTGGCGGCGGCGTAGGGTGCGACGGTCGCACGCGCAACTTCGCTGGTGAGCGAGCCGATATTGACGATCTTGCCCCTCGACCCGCGCAGGATCATGCGTTTCGCCGCCTCCCGCCCGAGGATGAAGGCGCTCGTCAGGTTCGTCTCCAGCACGCGGCGCCAATCGGCGGCGGCGAGATCGATCATCGGCCGGCGGAACTGGATGCCGGCATTGTTGATCAGGATATCGATCGCGCGCCCCTCGGCATCGAAGCCGGCGAAGGCGGCGGTGACGGCCGCTTCCTCCGTCACGTCGAAAAGCCGGGTGGTGACGGCATGGCCCGCCGCGCGCAGCCCCTCGGCCGCGGCCGCGAGCTTCGCCGCATCGCGCCCGTTGAGGATGACGCTGGCGCCCGCTTCGGCGAGGCCGCGCGCCATGGCGAGGCCGAGGCCGCCGGAGGAGCCGGTGATGAGCGCCGTCTTGCCGGAAAGATCGAAGAGATGCGGCATGCTCAGGCTTCCGAACGGCGGACGGTGAGATCGCCGCGTTCATAAACGGCGGGCAGCAGCTCGGTGCCGAGCCCCGGCCCCTCCATCGGAAAGACGAAGCCGTTCTCGATCCTCGGCACCTCCGTCACCAGCTCCTTGTACCAGCCGGTGTAGAAGGCGCGGACGGATTCCTGGATCAGCGTATTCGGTTGACTGAACGACATATGGACGGCGGCGGCGAAGCCGATCGGGCCGATACAGTCATGCGGCGCGAAGGGCTTGTGGCAGGTCTCGGCGAGCGAGGCGATCTTGCGGCCTTCGGTGAGCCCGCCGGTCCAGCAGAGATCGACCATCACGACGCCGATCGCATCGCGGTCCAGCATCTCCTTATAGGCCCAGCGGGAGCCGAGCGTTTCACTGGCGCAGACGGGAACATGCGTCGCGCGCGCATATTCGGCGAGGGCGCGGCTGGAATTCATGCGGATCGGGTCTTCGAACCAGGCCGGCTCATACGGCTCCAGCGCGCGGGCGATGCGCTTGGCGGTGGTCAGATTCCAGAGCGCGTGAAATTCGACCATGATATCCATCGCATCGCCGACGCGCTTGCGGATCAACTCGAAGGGTCGGAGCGCGGCCTTGAGCTGCTCCGTCGAGATATGGATGCCGCCGCTCTCCCGCGCGGCCGGATCGAAGGGCCAGATCTTCATTGCCCGGATGCCGCTTTCGAGCAGGTTTTCGGCCAGCGCGCCGGCATCCGTGGTGAAGGCGAGGAGATCCTCGTAAGGACCGGCCGCCCCGATATTCCAGGTATTGACCGGGCGGATATCGCGGTTTCGCACGTATTGATAGCCGGCGCAGGTATTGTAGATGGCGAGCTTGTCCCGGCAAAGGCCTCCGAGCAGCTGATGCACCGGCTGGCCGGTGAGCTTGCCCCAGAGATCCCAGAGCGCGATATCGATCGCCGAGGCGGCGCGGTATTCGGTGCCGGTGCTGGATTGTGCCATTGGCAGATCAACCATCTCCTTGTTGATCGCCTCGATCCGCAGGGGATCGCGGCCGAGCAGGCGCGCGGCCAGGGTATCGTGGATATGCGCGGCGACGGCGCCTGCGCCGTAGAAGGTCTCGCCCAGCCCGATGAGGCCCGCATCCGTATGCAGGCGAACCCAGAGCACGTTCTCGAATTCGCGCGCGCTCAGCGTCTCGATCTTGGTGATTTTCATGCGGCTCCCTTCCGTCATCCAACCTCGGCCGCCCACGCACAAACGCGGGGTCCGGCCGGCGGCGATCCTCGCACCGCTACCGGCCGGATGCTAGGGCAGGTCCTGGCCAGATCGAGAAGCCTGGCCAGGCGAGGATGCGCGCGCAAGCCCTCAGCCGAGGATACGCACCAGCTGCGCCTTCGCGCCGTCGAGTTCCTGCTGGATCTTGCCGCTGACGAGCGCGCGCGAGAAGGCCGATTGCAGGGCGAGCGTCACTTGCGGATATTGCGGCGTCACCGGCCGCGGCGTCGCCCCGACGAAGACATCCTTGAGGCTATGCATGAAGGGCTGGCTCTTGATCAGTGCCGGCTGATCGAAGACCGCCGGGCGCGTCGGCGCGAGGCCGAGGCCGGTCGCGAAGCGCAGCTGCGTCGCGGGCGAGGACATCCAGGTGATGAAGTCGATCGCCGCTTCGCGATGCTTGGTATGCGCGTTCACGCCGTACTGATAGCCGCCGAGACAGGCCGCGCTCTTCTGGCCGTCGAAATGCGGCAGCGGCGCCACCCCCACCTTGCCGGCGACCGAGGAGGAGGAAGGATCCTGCGCGATCTTATAGACATAGGACCAGTTGCGGAGGAACACCGCCTCCCCCGCCGTGAAGGGCCCGCGCGAAGGCTCCTCATCCCAGCTCAGCACATCCTGCGGGCTGATCTTGGTGGTATGGATTGTATCATAGAGGAACTGCATCGCCTTGACGGCGGGAGGCTCCGCCACCAGCACAGTCTTGCCGTCCGGCCCGAGGATCGCGCCGCCGGCGGAGGCAATCACCTCCACCGCATCGCAGACCAGCACCTCCGCTTGCTTGCCCTGCCAGAGATAGCCGAATTTGGCGGCGCCACCCTTCTGGATCTTCTGCGCGGTGGCGGTCAGCTCGGCCCAGGTGGTGGGCACCGCGGCGCCCGCCTGCTGCAGGAGATCGGTGCGGTAGTAGAGCATGCCGGAATCGACGTACCACGGCAGCGCCGTCAGCTTGCCGCCGAAGGTGCAGGCCTCGATCAACCCGGGGAAATAGGCCGCCCGATCGGCGGCGCTGACATAGGGTTCGAGCGGCAGCGCCCAGCCGGCGCTCGCGAATTCCGCGATCCAGATGACATCCTGGGTAAAGACATCGGGTGTGCCGTTGCGCCGCGCCAATTGCTGCACCAGCGCCTGGTGTACCTCGGTGGAGGAAGAAGGCGGCGGCAGCTGGATATAGCTGACATGCACCTTGCTCTGGGACTGGTTATAGACATCCACGACCTGCGCGATCGTTTCTTGGCCGTAAAAATTTGCGCTGGCGAAGGTGATCTCGGTGCGCCCGGCCGCGCGGGCGCGCCGCGTGCCGAGCGGCAGCAGCCCAGCGCCGAGGGCAAGCCCGGCGCCAGCAAGTGCCGCGCGCCGGCCGATGCCGGCGGCGGAGCTGCGATCTTCAGATGCGGTCATGGGCGTCTCCTTGTCTGGAGCTTCTGCTCGTTGGGTGAAGGGGCGTTATTTGGCCGAAGTCCCGAGCCAGGCACCGATGGCGCGCGCCACGCTCGGCCGCGCGGCGGCGATGAAGCGATCCATGCTGAGGAAGCCGTGGATCTGGTCGGGGTTTTCGTCGAGCGTCACGCCGACACCCGCCGCCTGCAGGCGGCGCGCATAGTCCCGCGCCTCGTCATGCAGCGGATCGTAGCCGGCGGTCAGCACGAAGGCGGGGGCGAGGCCGGCGAGATCGGGCGCGCGGAGCGGCGAGACCCGGGGATCGGCGGCGAGCGCGGGATCGGGCAGATACTGGGCATGAAACCAGCGCATCGCGGCGGTGGTGAGGCCGTAGCCTTCGCCGCGGAGGCGGTAGCTTTCCTGCTCCCCGGAAACATCCGTCACCGGATAGAACAGGATCTGGTAGGCGAGTGGCGGAACTTTGCCATCCCGTGCCATCAGCGCCATGACGGCGGCGATATTGCCGCCCGCGCTATCGCCGGCGACGGCAAGCCGCGCCGGGTCGATGCCATAGGCCGCCGCCTCTTCGCCGACATGGCGGAGCGCCGCCATCGCATCCTCGATCGCCGCCGGGAAAGGATGCTCGGGCGCCAGCCGATAATCGACCGAGAGGACGACGCCTTCGGCGAGATTGGCCATCCAGCGGCAGATCACGTCATGCGTATCGCAATTGCCGAGCACCCAGCCGCCGCCGTGGAAATAGACAAGGCCGGGGGCCGCCGCCGCGGCGCTGCCGAGCCCGCGATAGAGCCGCGCCGGAACGCCGCCTGCAGGCGTCGGGATCACCAGGTCGCGCGTGTCGCCGACCGCCTCCTTCTCGCCCTGCAACTGGGGCGCGTTTTCGAGGAAAAGACGCTGGGCCTCGGCGGCCGGCAGCGTCTCGATACGCGGGGCGCCGGAGGCGGCCATGGCATCCAAAACAGCCTGGGCATCGGGTGAGAGCATCGGGCAGGGTCTCCTTGGCTTGCGCTTGCCGCGCCTAAGCTGCGGCCGGGCGAGCGAAAGCCAAGGCCGCGTTTTCCGCAAGGGCGGCCGGCTGCGCGGCCCGGGTGGTGAGGAGCACGGGCGCGCCGGTCTCCCCCGAGGTCAGGATCGCCTCCAGGATTTCAAGCACATGCAGCGCGAGCCGGCCGGAGGCGCGCGGGCTGCGCCCTTCGCCGAGGCTCCGGGCAAGGTCGGTCACGCCCAGCATGCGGTAATTCGCCCGCTCCGGCGCCGCATAGGGCCAGTTGACCGCCCCCCATGGGGCGCTGTCGCTGCCGATCTCCTGCCAGGGCGCGCCGCCCACGCTCAGCGCCAGGCTGCCGCCGAAGGTATCCGGGTCGGGCAGGCGGAGCGAGCCTTCGGTGCCGTGCAGCTCGATGCAGGCATTGCTGTGGCGGAACACGTCCCAGCTCGCGCCGAAGGTGATGATGGCGCCGCTCTCGAAAGCGATGAGGGAGAGCAGGCTGGTCGGCGTGCCGACCGCGAAGCGCGTGCCCTGCAGCGGCCCGGGCGCGGTGATGAGGCGCTCCTGCTGGCCGCTCGTCGCCATCGCCATCACCCGCCGCGCGGGGCCGAGCAGATGGACGAGCATGGTAAGGTAGTAGGGCCCCATGTCGAAGACGGGCCCGGCGCCCGGCTGGTAGTAGAAGGCGGGGTTGGGGTGCCAATGCTCCATCCCGCGCCCCATCATGAAGGCTGTGCCGGTGACGATGCGGCCGATCCTCGCTTCATCGACGATCCGCCGGGCGAGCCGGCCGGCAGCGCCAAGGAAGGTATCGGGTGCGGCGCCAAGGCAGAGCCCGCGCGCCTCCGCGAGATCGAGGAGCGCCCGCCCCTGCGCGGTCGAGATGCCGAGCGGCTTTTCCGTAAAGACATGCTTGCCGGCGCGGAGTGCCGCCTCGGTCACGGCGGCATGCGCCTCCGGCACCGTCAGGTTGAGGATGAGGTCGATCGCGGGGTCGGCGAGCAGCTGATCGAGCGGCAGGGCGCGGATGCCGAATTCCTGCGCCCGGGCGGCGGCCTGTTCGGGGCGGATATCGGTGCAGGCGCGAATTTCGACACCGGCGAAGAGCGCGGCATTGCGCAGATAGGTCGTGGCGATATTGCCGCAGCCGACGAGGCCGATGCCGAGGGTTTTCATTCTTATGCCGCCTCCCCTACGCTCGGGCTGCGCTTTTGTGCGACAGATACCGCAAAACCACAAGAGAAAGATGCGTAAGTGTGCGTATTTACGCTTGACCCTGCATGGTGATTGCGGGACGCTGCCGAGGCGCCATGGCGGCAAGACCATGCGCAAGGGAGGCGAGAGCATGGCATGGGCGCAGAACCTGGCCACGACGAGCGCCGGCGGACGGCCGCATAAGTGGGCGCGTGCGGCGGTGGGCGCGCGCCGCGCCCCGCGCGGGCCTTTTCCGGGCGGCGCCGCGCGGCTTGCCATCACAGGCTGGATGCTGCTGATCCCGGCCCTCGTCGCCCTCGCGGCCGTTTCCCTCTATCCTATTCTCAACGGCATCTGGCTCTCCTTCACCAATACTTCGCTAATCAGCAATCAGAGCGCCTTCGTCGGGCTGCGCAACTACATCGCGCTCGCCAATAGCGGGCAGTTCTGGAACGCCTGGGGCCATACGGTCGCCTTCACCGCCGCCTCCACGCTTCTCGAAACCCTGATCGGCCTCGGCATGGCGGTGCTGTTGTTCGAGCGCTTTGCCGGCCGCTCCCTGCTGCGCGCCATCATGCTGGTGCCCTGGGCGATGCCGACGGTGGTGACATCGAAGATGTTCGGCTGGCTGTTCGACGGGCAGCACGGCGTCATCAACTATCTGCTGGTCCGCTGCGGCATCTTGCACGGCTATGTCGATTGGCTGGGCTCGGTGCAGACGGCCTTGCCGACGCTCATTCTCGCCGATGTCTGGAAAACCGCCCCCTTCATGGCGCTGCTGCTGCTCGCCGGCTTGCAGACGATCTCGCCCACCTTGATCGATGCCGCGCGGATCGACGGCGCCAATGCCTGGACCAGCTTCTGGCATGTGCGCCTGCCGCTGCTCTGGCCGACCCTGCTGATTGCCGGCATGTTCCGCGCGCTCGATGCCTTCCGCGTCTTCGATCTCGTCTATGTGCTGACCGGCGGCGGCCCGGCCGATTCCACCGAGACGCTCTCCACCCTCAGCTACAAGGTGCTCTTCTCGACCCTGCAATTCGGCTACGGCTCGGCCATGACGATGGCGACCTTCGCGACGGAGGGCATCCTCGCGCTCGTCTTCTGCATCTTCATCATCCGTCAGCTGAGGGCCAATCGATGATGCTTCAACGCAGCAGCCTGCGCGGCGCGCTCGTCTATGGCGGGGCGGCGCTGATGTTCCTGTGGTCGGCGGGCCCCTTCCTCTGGCAGTTCTCGACCTCCTTCCAGCTCGATCGCGCGCTCACCGGGGCGGTGCCCAGCTTCATTCCGCATCCCTTCACGCTGCGGCATTACGCCAATGCCTTCTTTCACCGCCATCTCTGGTTCTATCTGCGCAATTCGCTGATCGTCGCGCTCTGCACCACCGCGCTCTGCCTCGCCTTCGGCGTCGCCGCCGCCTTCGCGCTGTCGCGGCTCAAGATCCGCGGACGCTTCGGCCTGCTCATGGTGATCCTGTCGGTCTCGATGTTTCCGCAAATCGCGATCGTCGGGCCGCTCTATCTCATCGCCTCGAACCTCAACCTGCTCGATACCTATACCGGCCTCGTCATCGTCTATCTGGCGCTCGGCCTGCCGCTCGTCACCTGGGTGCTGTTCGGCTATTTCGAGACCCTGCCGCGGGAGATGGACGAGGCCGGGCGGGTGGACGGCGTCTCTACCCTCGGCCTGCTCTGGCGCATCATCCTGCCCCTCTCCCTGCCGAGCCTCGTCACCACCGGGCTGCTCGCCTTCATCGCCGCCTGGAACGAATTCCTCTTCGCGCTGGCCTTCACATCGAGCTACCAGCATCAGACCGTGCCGGTCGGCATCGCCAATTTCACCGATGTCTATTACGTCCCCTGGGGGGATATTTCGGCTGCCTCCAGCATCGTCACGCTGCCGCTCATCATCCTGGTGCTGTTCTTCCAGCGCCATATCATCCAGGGCCTCACCATGGGCGGATTGAAGGAATAGAGGATGCCGCAATCCGATACCGCCGCGCTCCGCCTCGGCTGCCAGACCTTCACCTGGGAAATGCTCGGCGCCGCCTACCAGGATGGGCCGGATGCGCTGCTCGGCATGATCGCGGCGGCAGGATACGAGGGGATCGAGATCACCGACCGGATGATCGGCCATTATGCGGGCAAGCCCGCCGCCTTCGCCCGAGCGCTCGCCGGCCACGGCCTCACCCTCGTCGCCTATGCCATCGGCAGCGAGAGCGGCTTCACCGAACCCGCGATGCGTGCCGCGGATCTCGCGAATGCGGAGGCGGCGATCGGCTTCGCGGCACAGTTCCCGGGTGCCCTCGTCTCCTTCGGTAGTGCCACCATCATGTCTGATGGGCCGCGTGAGGAGAAATTCGCCGCCGCCGCCGCCTTCTACAACGCGGCTGGCGCCCTCGGCCGGCAGGCGGGCGTCGGCATCGCGCTGCATCCGAGTTCGCACCACAACACGCTGCTCTTCACCCGCGCTGATTACGACCGCATCTTCGCGCTGACCGATCCCGATCTCCTCGGCTGGGTGCCAGATACCGGGCATATCCTGCGCGGGCATGAGGATATGCTCGGCCTGCTCCGCCACTATCGGGAGCGTATCCGCTATCTCCACCTCAAGGATGTCGATGAAGGCGGCGCCTGGGCGATGCTCGGCGAGGGGGTGTGCGACATCGCGGCGGTGATCGAGACCGTGCGGCCCGCGCCCCACTTCACCGGCTGGGTAGTGGCGGAGGAGGAATCGGCGACCGCTGCCGCCGATCCCGCCAGCGCCGTCCGCCGCAACCGGGCGCGGCTCCGCGCCTACGGCCTCTAGCGCGGCCGGGCGCGAAAGGGCTTTTCAAACCGCCCGCTTTGATGGACGCTGCGCCCTCGCACCGTCCTCATTCGAAGTGGAACCGAGCCCATGACCGAGCGCGCCGCCCCCCGCCCCGAGGTGTTGAGCCTGCACCCCTCGCGCCGCGCCCTGCTCGGCCAGGGCCTGCTGCTCGGCGCGGCGGCGGGCGCGGGCCTGCTCGCGCGGCCGGCCTTCGCCGCCGGCAAGCTCGTCGCTCTCGTCCATACCCAGGCGGCGGGCGATAACGGGCCAGTGGACGATATGATCGCGCATCTCAAGGCGCTCGGCAAAAAGGACCATTTCCCGATCCGCACCATCTACGCCTCCGACCCCTCGACCTATCAGTCGATCCTCTCGACCCTCGCCGGGTCCGGCGCGCATATCATCGTCACCACCTTCAACGAGATGTCGGACCCGATCAAGGCGGTGGCGCCCCAGCATCCGCAGACGCTGTTCATCCAGCTCTATGCCGATCCCTTCAAGCCCGTCATCCTCAATGTCCGCACCGTCGAATACCAGGCGCATTACGGAATGTATTTGGCCGGGCTGTTCGGCGCGAAGATCACCCAGAGCAAGAAGCTCGGCTATATCGGCGGCGTCAGCCTGCCCGGCCTCAACGCCGATCTCAACGCCATGAAGGCGGGCGCCGCCGGGGTCGATCCCGCCGTCACCGTCAAGGGCGCTTTCGCCGGCTCCTTCCAGGACCCCACGAAGGGGCGGGAAATCGCCAACCAGCTGTATGCGACCGGCATCGACTTCATCCAGACCGACGGCGCGGCGACCGATGCCGGCGTGATCCGCGCAGCCGCCGAGGGGCAGAACCGTATCGTCAGCGCCGTCTTCCGCACCCAGTTCAAGCTCGGGCCGAAAACCGTCGCCTCCTCGGTGCTGGTCAATTTCGGGCAGTCGCTGACCGATCAGGTCTCGGCCGCCCTCTCGGGGCATTTCGTCCCGGGCCATTATGTCAGCACCCTCGCCGATGGCATCATCGACTTCGTGCCCTCCGATCTCTTCATGCAGAACGGGCCGGCGGCCTATGTGGCGGCGGCCAAGGCGGCCTGGCCCGCGGTCGATGCCGCGAAGCAGGCGATCATCGCCGGCAAGCTCAAGGTTCCCTTCAACACCACGCTCTGATCGCAGGGCACGCCCATGTCTCTGCCGGAGGGCGAGGCCGCGCTGGCCTGCGCGGGGCTGACGATCCGCTACGGCGATTTCACGGCGCTGGCCGATGTCAGCCTCGCCTTCGCCCCGGCGCGCATCCATGCCGTCTGCGGCCAGAACGGGGCGGGCAAGACGAGCTTCGCCCGCGCCTGCGCCGGCCTCGTGCCACCGGCCGCCGGCACCATCGCCATCGGCCGCCACCGCCTGCGCGGCGGCCATGTGCGCGATGCCCGCGCCGCCGGGGTCGAGCTTGTGCATCAGAGCTTCGCGCTGCCGCCCTCCTTCACCATTGCCGAGGCGATGGAATTCGGCGTCTCCGGCCGCGCCGGCCGCCTCTTCACCCGCGCCGGCCTCGCCCGCCGCTGGGCGCCGCATCTCGCGGCCCTCGGCATCGCGGCCAGCCCGCATGCCCGCATCCGGGATCTGCCGGTCGAAACCCAGCAGGCAGTGGAAATCGCCCGGGCGCTGGCCGGGGCGGCCAAGGTGCTGATCCTCGACGAGCCGACCGCCGTGCTCTCCCCCCGCTCGGCCGATGCGCTCTTCACCCGCCTCCGCCGCCTGGCGGCCACCGGGATCACCATCCTCGTCATCCTGCACAAGATCCGCGAAGTGATGGCGGTGGCCGATACCGTCTCGGTCCTGCGCGGCGGGCGGCTGGTGATCGGCACGGCAGAAGCGGCCGGAATGACGGCGGCGGCGCTGGCCGAGGCCATCATCGGCAGCGCGGGCAGCACTGCCGCCGCCGCGCGGGCGGCGCCGGGCGCGGCGGCTCAGGATCAGAGTCAGGATCAGGATGCGGCGGAGGATCTCGCCGCCCTGGTCGGTGCCGCCACGCCGCAGGGCCATGCGCATCGCCCCACCCCGGGCAGCGTCGCCCCGCGCCTGACCCTCGATACGGTGACGACCGCGCCGGCCGCCGACGGGCAGCGGCTGGACGCGCTCTCCCTCACCGTCGCCCCCGGGGAAATCCTCGGCATCGCCGGGGTGGAGGGCAATGGGCAGCGGCCTCTGGTGGAGGCGATCGCCGGGCTGGTGCCACTGGCCGCGGGCGCGATCAGCCTGGACGGCACGCCGATCGCCCATCTCCCGCTCGCCGAGCGGCGGCGGCGGGGCCTCCGCATCATTCCCTTCGAGCGCAATACCGAGGGCTTGAGCCTCGCAAGCGCGCTTTGGGAGAATTGGGCGGCGCGCGCCCTTGCCGCCGGCCCCGCCCGCGCGCTGATCCATCCCGCGCGCCTCCGCCGCGCCGCCGCCGCCGCTTTCAAAACCTGGGACGTGCGCTTCGGCACGGTCGATCACCCGGCGCGGGCGCTCTCCGGCGGCAATGCCCAGAAGGTCATCCTGGCGCGGGAGATCGACCAGGAGGCGCGGCTCATCCTCCTCGCCCAGCCGACGCGCGGGCTCGATCTCGGCGCCACCGCCTTCGTCTGGCAGGCGATGCGGCAGGCGCGCGCGCGCGGCCTCGGCCTCATCCTGATCTCCTCCGACCTCGACGAGCTGTTCGATATCAGCGACCGGCTGGTGGTGCTGCAAGGCGGCCGCGTCGCCGGGCGGTTCGCGCCGCCCTACGATCTCGCCGCGGTGGGCGCGGCAATGGTGGGGCATCGCTGATGGGCGCGCGCCTCCTCCCCCTCTTCCGGGCGCTCGGCTTCATCCTGCTGGCCCTGCTGCTCTGCGCGGTGCTGTTCGAGATTGCCGGCTTCTCGGCGCCGGCGATGTTCGGCGCCATTCTCGACGGCGCCTTCCTCTCGGATGGCGCGCTCGTCCACGATCTGCGCTGGGCTTGCCCGCTCTTCATCTCGGCCGCCGGCGTCATCGTCGCCTTCCGCGCGGGCTATTTCAACGTCGGCGCGCAGGGGCAGTTCTACCTCGGCGCCATCGGCGCCACAGCCTCCGCCCTTCTGCTGCCCGGCCTGCCGCCGCTCTCGGGCATCCTCGCGGCGCTCATCGCCGGGATCGCCGCCGGCGCGCTCTGGGCCGCCTGGCCCGGGCTCCTGCGCATCACCTCCGGCACGGACGAGGTCATCACCACGCTGATGGGGAACTTCATCGCCGGCCTCCTCCTCGTCTGGCTGACCAGCGGCATCATGAAAGACCCGGCCGGCAGCGGGCAGGTAACGTCGAGCCCGCCGCTTGCCGCAGCCATCCGCATCAGCGGCGATAGCGGTGTCTCGCCCTGGATCATCGGCCTCACCCTCGCGGTCGGGCTCGTCACCTGGGTGCTCGTCAATCGCACCGCCTTCGGCGTCCTGGCCGGGCTCGCCGGGCGCAATCCGGTGATGGTCACCTGGCAGGGGGCGAGCCTCGCGCGGCTCGGCCTCGGCGCCTTTCTTTTCAGCGGCGGTACCGCCGGGCTTGCCGGGGCGATCGAGATTCTGGGGCCGGATGGGCGGCTGGTCAGCGGCTTCTCCCCGGCGCATGGCTTCACCGCGGTGCTGATCGCGCTCGTCGCCAATCTCTCGGTGCCGGGCGGCGCCGCGGCCGCCCTCTTCTTCGGCGGCCTCGCCTCGGCCAGCCTCTACCTGCCGGTGATCGCCGGCCTCCCCTCGGCCGCGATCGACATGGTGAATGCCGCGATCGCCCTCTTCATCACCGCCCGCAGCCTGCCGCGCTGGCTGCGCCTGCGTTTGCCTGCGCGCCGGGGCCCGGCGGCATGATCGAACTCATCACCTCCGTTCTGCGCACCGCGACGCCGATGATCTACGTCGCCATGGCCGGCGTGCTGGCGCAGCGCGCCGGGGTGTGGAATCTCGGCCTCGAAGGGCTGATGATCAGCGGCGCCTGCGCCGGCGTCGTGCTCACCGCCACCACCGGCTCGGTGGCGCTCGGCCTCCTCGGCGCGGTGCTGGTGGCGGTGCTGCTCTCGGCGCTGCTCTGGTTCGTCATCGAAAAGCTACGCGCCAATCCGATCATCGCCGGGCTCGGCCTCACCGGGCTCGGCCTCGGCGGCACGGATTTCGCGGTCCAGGCGGTCTATGGCAGCGAAGGTGCCGTCACCGCGCCGGCCGGCATCCCGAGCCTCGGCCCCGCCTTCGGGCCCTTCGGCGTGCTCGATCTGCTGGTCGTCGCCATGCCGGCAGTGGTTTTTGCCGTCTGGTTCCTCTGCCGCCGCACCCGCTTCGGCCTCCGCCTCGCGGCTGCGGGCGAGCATCCCTTCGCCGCCCGCAGCGTCGGCGCGGACCCAACGCGCATGCGCCTCGCCGCCCTTCTGCTGGGCGGCGTGCTCGCCGGGCTCGGCGGGGCCGATCTCGCGCTTGGCGGGCTCGACATCTTCAGCGTCGGCATGACGGCGGGCCGCGGCTTCATGGCCTTCTCGGCCGTGATCTTCGGCGCCGGGCATCCGCTGGGGGCGACGCTCGCCACCCTCTTCTTCGCGCTCGTGGAATTCCTCGGCATCAAGGCGCAGCTGGTGTTCGGAGACCGTGCGCCGCGCGACCTCGTGCTCATGCTGCCCTATCTGGCGACCGTGCTCGGCATCTGGATCAGCAGCCGCTTCCAGCGCGGCAACCTCGCGAGCCTGGCGGAAATGCGCGAGGGCTGAGGCGCCCGCGCCCGTCCCAGCCGCCGGCGATCGCGGGCGACACGCGTGAACGTGATCGCGCGGGCCACAACCGGCGGCGACGTCTGCCGGTAGAGAAGGGGCGAGCGGCTTCCGCCACCCTTCTCTTTGCGACCCACCTCCTCTCTGCGGCCCCTGGGCGAAGCGAGGCGGCACCGCCATATTCCCCCGTGCGCGTCCTGCCGTCAGGCCGGGCGCCGGCAAAAGGAGTGCCCGATGGGCGACAAGACGATGATCTACGCGTACTGGACCTGGGTGCCCGGCGAGGGCTTGGGCGGCATCGCGCCTGGCAAGCTGCCCTTGGCCGAGATCGAGGCGCTCGGCGGCCTGCCGATCCTGACCTCCGCCGAACCAATCGACGAGGTCGAAGAGAGCGAGGAAAACCCCGGCTTCTCCGCCGATCCCGATGCCTTGGTGGGCGAGGATCTCGGCGCCGAACCGGATGCGGCCGAGGGCGCGGTGGATCCGGCCCTGTTGCCGGCCATGCGGCTCGCCGCCCGCGGCTGTTCTTGCCCCGGCACGCCCTGAGAGGCCAAGGCGACTTAGGACCGGAGCGGCTTGCGGCCGGCCATGCCGCGGATCGGGTGCCTCCCGGCGCGCGCCCTCAATACCGCTTATAGGGCAGGAATTTGCCGCTCATGACGATGCGCACGCGGTCACCCTTCTCATCGGCCTGCCGTTCGAGCGCCATGTCGAAATCGATCGCGCTCATGATGCCGTCGCCGAATTCCTCGTGGATGAGTTCCTTCCAGGTCGTGCCATAGACCTGGAGCAGCTCGTAGAAGCGGTAAATCAGCGGATCGGTCGGCGGCACGGAGGGTAGAACGCCGCGATAGGGAATGCGCTCCAGCACCGCCTTCTCCTCCGCGTCGAGGCCGAAGAGCGCAGCCGCCCGCGCCGCCACCTCGGGCGGCATCGCCATCTGGCCGAGGCAGGCGGCACAGCTCCAGACCGGGGATTGGCCGAGCGCCTCCGCAACCTGCGGCCAGCTCAGCCCCTTGCGGCGCTTGAGGGTGAGAATCTTCTCCGCCAGCCGGTCCTTCGCCTCGTTCATCCCGCCCCCTCCTGGTTGCAGCCCACCGCGCAGCGGCGCGGCGTCTCGATCCTGCGGCGGCGGGCGGGCGGCGGCGCTCTCAGGCCGGCTCGAACGCGCCCGCTTCGTTCAGGCGATGCAGCACGCCGCTTCGAATATCGAAGGAGGCGCCGTAGAGCTTGAGCTTGCCGGCCTCGACCCGCTCGGCCAGCCAGGGAAAGGTCATGAGGTTGCGCAAGGAGAGCTTCACCGCCTCGAACTCGCACATCTCCTGCTGCTTGTCCGCCACCGGCTCGCAGGCCAGAACGCGGTCCCGCGCCTCGGCGGCGATCTCGACCCAGGCGGACATGAAATCCAGCCGCTCGGCCGTCGCCGGATGCAGCAGGGCGTGGATGCCGCCGCACATGGCATGCCCCATGACGATGACGTTGCGCACCTCCAGCACCCGCACGGCGAATTCGATCGCGGCCGAGGTGCCGTGAAAGGCGAGATCGCGCTCATAGGGCGGCACGAGATTGGCGACGTTGCGGATGATGAAGATTTCGCCCGGCCCGACATCGAAGACCATGGCCGGATCGACCCGGCTATCGGAACAGGCGATGACCAGGGTTTCCGGCCTCTGCCCAAGCTGGGCGAGCGATTCGAACCGTTCCCGCCGCCCCGGCCAGACGGTGTGGCGGAAACGGCGATATCCTGCGAGAAGGCTCTCCATATGACCAGAGTAGTAGCGGCCTTGCGGCTGGGCAAGAGCGTCCGGCTGCCGGCCATTGGCCAAGGCCGCCGCGCCACCGCGACACGCGCGGGGCAGCACGCAAAGGAGAGGCGAGATGGATGTGGCAGTCATCGGGCTCGGCGCCATGGGCAGCGGCATGGCCCGCACCCTTCTGAAAGCCGGGCATGGCGTGACGGTCTATAACCGCAGCCGCGCGCGGGCGGAGGCGCTGGTGCCGGAAGGGGCGCGGCTCGCCGCCAGCGCCGCGGAGGCGGCGGCCGCCACCGGCCTCGCCATCACCATGCTGGCGGACGATGAGGCGGTCGAAAACCTCGTCTTCGGGGCGGACGGGCTGCTCGCCGGGCTCAAGCCCGGGCAGATCCATATCTCCTGCGGCACCATTTCGCTCGATCTCGCGCAGCGGCTCGAAGAGGCGCATCGGGCGCTGGGCCAGGGCTTCCTCTCGGCGCCGGTGCTCGGCCGTCCGCCGGCTGCCGCCGCGGGCAGCCTCTTCGTGATGGCGGCGGGGGATGCCGCCCTCATCGAGCGCGCCCGGCCGGTGCTGGAAAGCCTCGGCCAGCGGCTCTTCATTGTGGGGGAGCAGCCGTTCAAAGCCAATCTGGTGAAGCTCTCCTGCAATTTCCTGATCTTCTCGACGATCGAGCAGCTTGCCGAGGTCTTCGCCCTCACCGGCAAGGGCGGGGTGGAGCCGGCGATCGTCTTCGAGGTGCTGACCAATTCCTTCTTCACCGCCCCGGTGCACCGCAATTACGGCCAGATCATCCTCGATCAAGCCTATGATCCGCCGGGCGCTCCGCTCGGCCTCGGCGCCAAAGACAACCGGCTGATGCTGGCGGCGGGCGAGGCCCTGAACGTGCCGCTGCCCCTCGCCTCTCTGCTCCGGGACCGTTTTCTGGCAAGCGCGGCGCGGGGCGATTCCGGGCTCGATTTCTGCGCGATCGCGCGCCGCGCGGCCGAGGATGCGGGGCTCTGAGCGGCCGATGCGAGCACGCACAGGGGGCGAAGTTTGGCATGGGTCTCGCCTCCCGAACGTGCTTTGATGGGGCGAGCCCACTCCCCCGGCCGCCCCTTCCGCCGGCCCCGCGACAGGACTGAACGCCGAGGATGATGCCCGAGCTTCCCCGCCCTCTTGCGCGCCTTGGCGCCTTCGTCACCGCCATCGCCGCCGCCACCGCCATCACGCTGGCCCCCGGCCTCGCCCGCGCCGGCACCGATCTCGCCGCCCATCAGGCCTTCTATCGGCTGACCCTCGCCTCCACCGGCAATAGCGGCGTCACCTCCGCCTCGGGCGCCATGGAATACGAGGTGATCGACGGCTGCACCGGCTGGGCGACGCAGCAGCGGCTGGACCTGACAGTGCTGGACCGCGAAGGCGGCGATACCCATACGGTGTCGGACTACACCACCTGGGAATCGAAGGACGGGCGGGAGTTTCGCTTCCGCATCGTCCAGGCGAGCAACGGCACCCAGAATGTCCAGGCGGGCTATGCCGAACTGCCGCCCGGTCATCCCGGTTTCGCCATCTATACCCTGCCGCGCAAGAAGCGCGTGCCGCTGGCCGCCGGCACGGTTTTCCCGATGACGCAGACGCGGCGGCTGATCGCCGCCGCCCGCGCCGGCAAAACCTTCGTCTCCCTGCCGGTCTTCGACGGCACGACCGCGACGGGGCCGGAAAACACCTTCACCATCATCACCGAGCGGAACCAGGATCTCGCCTCGCACTATCCGCTGCTCGACCACCGGCCGAGTTTTCGCGCCCATCTCGGCTATTTCGGGCCGGACCGCACCCAGATGCTGCCCGATACGCTGATCGGCATGCGCTACTGGAATAACGGCGTGGCGGGCGATCTCTCGCTCGATTTCGGCAATTTCACCATGGCGGGGACGCTGGCGAAGTTCCAGCCCCTGCCGGACCGTTGCGGCTGATCAGCCGCAGGCGGCCGGCACAGAGGCCGCGGAGGGCGCCGCCATCGACATCGGCATCGTGATGGGTGACGCGGCCGGAACCTGCGTCTGAACCTGCGTCGGAACCGGCGCCGCCGCCGGAGGCCGGGGCAGGATGAAGCCGTAGGTCGGATAGACCGTCACCCCCCAGCCATGTGCCGGCGGCCACCAGACGCGCACGAGCGACCAGTCATTCGCCGCCGAAACGTCGAGCACCGGCTGGTCGCTGGTGATCCGGTAGGGCAGCCAATTCGCCTGGGTGACGGTAATACGGCGGGGGGAAAGCACGGCCGAGACCACGGCGAGGTGGCCACTCGGCAGCCGCGCGGTGCGGCGAAAGACGAGGATGCTGCCGGGCGCGGGCTGGGTCGCCTCGGCGTAGCGACCGCTGGCCTCGCCCCACCATTCCCAGGCGTCGCCGCTGAGCGGAATGCCCGATGCCTGCCGCGCATAAGGCACGCAGGTCATGCTGGTGCCTTGGCCATAGGAGGCATAGCCCCCGCCGCAGCCGGCAAGAGCCAGCGGCACGAGGGCGACGAGGAGAGGCCGAGCGCAGCCCGCCCTCACACCCGAAGGGCACAGCAAAGCCGCGAGGCGGAGACGCAGCCGCATCAGAAAACGTCCTGTTTCGAAGGGCGTAACTACCGTTCCTGATAAACGAGATCATCTTTTCCTGCCAGCAAAAGCATCACATGCAGCAGCGTTGATGCGAATTCGTTATGTTCTCAAGGCGTCGTTCAGAAAGCGTTCTTGTTTTCCCCCTTCTCGCGCCACCCTTGCGCGCTGAGCGCCGGGCGGACGAACGGGGAGCGACCGGGGGAGCGACCGGCGGGAGGAGCAGCCGCGCGCCGCTTCTGCTTGCTTTTTGAGGTGTTTCTGATGTTCTCCCTCCCTCATGACCGCCCGAGACGCGATGCCCGCCGAGGATGATCTCGATTTCTCCGAGGACGAGATCCAGCGCTACTCCCGCCACATCCTGCTGCCGGAGGTGGGCGGCCGCGGCCAGGCGGCGCTGCGCCGGGCGCGGGTGCTGATCATCGGCGCGGGCGGCCTCGGCAGCCCGCTCGCCCTCTATCTCGCGGCCGCCGGCATTGGTACGCTCGGCCTCGTCGATGACGATCGGGTGGAGCTGTCGAACCTCCAACGCCAGATCGCCCATGCCACCGACCGGCTGGGCCAGCCGAAAACCGCCTCCGCCGCCGCCGCCCTCGGCGCGCTCAACCCGCTCTGCCGGGTGGAGCAGCATGCCCTGCGGCTCGGGCCGGCCGAGGCCCAGGCGCTCATCCCGGATTATGACATCGTCTGCGACGGGTCGGACAATTTCACCACCCGCTACCTTGTGGCCGATGCTTGCCTCGCCGCGCGGCGGACGCTGGTTTCCGCCGCCGTGCTGCGCTTCGAGGGGCAGCTCAGCGTGTTCAAGCCGCATGCCCATGCTGAGGGCCCCTGCTATCGCTGCCTCTACCCGGAGGCGCCGCCGCCCGGCCTCTCCCCGTCCTGCGCGGAGGCGGGGGTGCTCGGCTCCGTCACCGGCGTCATGGGCACCTTGCAGGCGACGGAGGTGATCAAGGAAATCCTCGGTATCGGCGAAAGCCTCTCCGGCCGGCTGCTGATCTGGGATGCGCTCGCCACGCGCTTCCATAGCATCCGCGTGCGGCGCGATCCGCAGTGCCCCGCCTGCGGGCCGAGCGGCGGCGCAGCATGAGCGGGGCCGGCGCCCTGGCAATCCTGCTGATCTCCGGCAGCCATGAGCGGGCGCACTACGCCTTCGCCCTCGCCGCCGGGGCCGCAGCCCTTGGCCGCTCAGCGCTGATCTTCGCGACCAATGGCGGCTGCCGCGCGCTCTGTGCCGACTGGTCGGGCCTCGAAGATGCGGCGCGGGATGCAGCGATTCAGGGCCGCGGCCTCGCCGGGCTCGACGATCTGCGCGCCGCCTGCGTCGAACTCGGGGTGCGCTTCCGCGCCTGCGAAGCCGGGCTGCGGGCGGAAGCCATCGCCCCGGCGCGGCTGATGGCGGAGGCCGAGCCATCCGGCATCGCCGCCTTCCTGGCCGAAAGCGCCGGCGCCCAGCTCGTCACTTTGTGAGGGGCCGAGGTTAAACTCCGGTAAGCCGCTTGACCGGGGCCGCCCAGCTTGGCACCCACGCAGCATGAAGTCTCGGATCTTGCACCTGCTGCTCAGCTGCGCGGCGACCGGGCTGGTGCTCGGCATCGCCATCATCGGCACCGATGTCCTGGCGGCCGAGAAGACGCAGCCCAAGGCAGCCGCAGCCGGGCCCGCGGCCAAGCCCGCCTTCAACCCCAATATCGGCACCTCGACCGGCCTGCCGCTGCCCCGCTTCGTCGCGCTCCGCGCCGATGCGGTCAATCTCCGCGTCGGCCCCGGCGATCAGTATCCGATCCTCTGGGTCTATCACCGCGTCGGCCTACCGGTGGAGGTGCTGCGGGAATTCGATGTCTGGCGGCTGGTCATCGATTCCAACGGCACCAAGGGTTGGATGCATGAGGCGACACTGATGGGCGGCCGGCACTTCGTCGTCACCGGCCAAGGCGCGCAGACGCTGTTTCGCCAACCGGCGAGCGACGCGCGGCCGCGCGCGCAGCTCATGCCGGGGGTGGTCGGCACGATCGAGCGGTGCGGCGCCGGCAGCCCATGGTGCCGCGTGCGGGTGGACCATATGGCCGGCTGGCTGCAACGCTCCGAATTCTGGGGCACTCTGCCGGGCGAGAAAATCCCTGCCAAATAGCGGCGCCTCGGTCATCCTCGCGCTCTCCACCCCGGGCGAGATCCGCGCCTTGGCGCTTGCCGGTAGCCGCGCAATCGATGCCGCGATCGAACGCCCGGGCGGACCGCTCGCCGAGGGCGACCGCGTCATCGGCCGCATCACCGCCCGCCGCCCGGCGATGGCCGGCAGCTTCGTCGCCCTACCCGGCGGCGGTGAGGAAGGCTTCCTGCCCGATACGGCGGCAGGGGAAGCCGGGGCGCGCCTCTCGATCGGCGATCATCTCAGCCTGCGGGTGACGCGCGGGGCGCAAGGCGGCAAAGGGCCGCGCCTCGCCGCGGAGCCGGCCGGGATGGCAGCGGCGCCGCCGCTTCGCCGCCTCGCCCGCGGGCCGGGCGCGATCGAACGGCTGGCCGCGCTGCATGGGGCGGCGGACATCCGGGTGGAGACGCCGAGCCTCGCCGCCGGCCTGCCCCCGGGCCTGCGGGCGCGGGCGCGCATCGGCCTCGGGCCAGAGGCGGCGCTCGCCGCCGAAATCTGGGCCGCGCTCGGCGAATCCGAGGTCTCGCTGCCAGGGGGCGCGCGCTGCACGATCACCCCGACCCCGGCGCTCACCGCGATCGATGTCGATGCCGGCGCCGCCACCGGCGCGCGGGCGGGCAAGACCGCCACCCAGCTTGCCCTCAACCGCCGCGTGCTGCCGGCGATCGCCCGGCAGATCCGGCTGCGCAACCTCGCCGGCGCCATCCTGCTCGATCTCGCCGGCCTGCCGCAGCGGCTGCGCGCAGCCCTCGGCGAGGATCTCCGCACGGCCCTGGCCGAAGACCCGCTGCAGCCGCGCTTCCTCGGCTTCACCGCCCTCGGCCTCGCCGAGATCGAGCGCCGCCGCACTGCCCCGCCCTTGCACGAACTGCTGCAGGATGCCCATGGCGCGGCGCTCGCCGGCCTCGCCGCGCTCGCCCGGGCGCTCGCCGATCGGCCGGGCGAGACGCTGACGCTCGCCCTCGCCCCCGATCTGCTCGGCGCCTTGCAGGCCGATGCGCAGGCGCTGGCGGAGTTCGAGGCGCGTGTCGGGCGGATGCCGCAGCTGCAAAGCGAGCCGAACCTCGGCGCCGCTACCGCCGGCTGGCGGCTGGTCACAAATATGTAACGCTGTTAAGTATTTGGATAATTTCCCCCCATCTGATTGGCGGGGTACGAAACGTCACCCAGGGCAGCACAAGGCCGGCCATCCATGCAAGTTTCGGAGACGCGCGATCATCGGCCGCATTCAGCGATGGACAAGGAGGCCGTGCAGGCCGCCTATCGCCGCTGGGCCGGGGTTTACGACGGGGCGTTCGGCGCCGTCTCCCGCTCGGCCCGGCGCAAGACCGTCTCTCTCATCAACAGCTTACCCGGCCGCGAGGTGCTGGAGGTGGGGGTCGGCACCGGCCTCGCACTCCCCCTCTATGCGCCGGAGAAGCGGGTGACGGGGATCGATCTCTCAGCCGAAATGCTGACGCGGGCGCGCCAGCGCACCGAGGCGCTGGGGCTTCATCATGTCGCCGGGCTGCATGAGATGGACGCCGAGGCGACGCGCTTTCCCGATCACAGTTTCGATATCGCGGTCGCCATGTTCGTGGCCTCAGTGGTGCCGCATCCGCGGGCGCTGATGGCGGAGATGCGGCGACTGGTGCGCCCTTCCGGGCATCTCCTCTTCGTGAACCATTTCATTGCCCCCGCCGGCCCCCGCCGGTTGGTGGAACGCGCCATGGCCCCGGCCTCCCACGCGCTCGGCTGGCATCCGGATTTCGCGGTCGAGGCGCTTTTCTCCCCCGAAGAACAGGCGGCGGCGCGCATGGAGCCGTGCCGGCCGCTCGGCATCTTCACCCTCGTGCACCTGCCGGCGGCGGGATGAGGCCGCGCGCCGCCAGGCGAGCTTCCGCCCATGCCCCGCTGCACGGCGCGGGCCAGACCGGCTAGACTAAAGCGGAGCGCGGACCGGGGCGAGGATCGGAGGCATGCGGCGGGCGCGCCCGGCAGCCTCCCGGAAGGATCATGGCAGCCATCGGCCGCGGCATGCGGGATCTGTTCGAGGATTCTGCTCGTATCACTTAAAGGACGGGCCGTTCTGACAGAGTTTAGTGGAAAGACAGAAATCAGCCATGGATAAGCCTGCCGGCGCGATCCCGGCTCACCGCGCCGTGCCGTTCGGCGCTACCTTCGGCGACTGGATCGCGCTCCTCAAGCCGCGCGTGATGAGCCTCGTCGTCTTCGCCGGCGCCATCGGCATGCTGCTGGCACCCGGGCGGATCGACCCGCTCGTCGCGGTCGGCGCGGTGCTCTGCATCGCCGTCGGCGCAGGCGCCGCCGGCGCCATCAACATGTGGTACGACCGGGATATCGACGCGGTGATGCGCCGCACCGCGGCGCGGCCGATCCCCGCCGGGCGCATGGCCCCGCTGCCGGCGCTGATCTACGGCATCACGCTCGCGCTGCTCTCCATCCTCGCCATGGCCTGGCTCACCAATCTGGTGGCGGCCGGCGTGCTCGCGCTGTCCATCGCCTTCTACGTCTTCATCTACACGGCCTGGCTGAAGCGCCGCACGCCGCAGAACATCGTGATCGGCGGGGCGGCAGGGGCTTTCCCGCCAATCATCGGCTGGGCCGCCGTCACCGGGCATATCGGCCTCGTGCCGGCGTTGATGTTCGCCATCACCTTCTTCTGGACGCCGCCGCACTTCTGGTCCCTGGCGCTTTATGCGAGCGGGGATTACGCGCGCGCCGGGGTGCCCATGCTGCCGGTGGTGGCCGGGCAGCGCGCCACCCGCCGGCATATCCTCGCCTATACCCTTCTGCTGCTGCCGGTGGCGGCGAGCCCTTGGGCGATCGGCTTCGTCGGCCTGCCCTATCTCGCTGTCAGCCTCCTGCTCACCGGGCTCTTCATCCGCCACGCCCTCGCCGTGCTGCGCGATGGCCGCGGCCCGGGCGGCGCTTCGGTGACGGAGAATGCGCCCGCGCGCCGTGCCTTCCGCTACTCCCTGCTCTATCTGTTCCTGCTCTTCCTCGCGCTGCCGATCTGCCGCCTCATCCATTGAGCGCGCGGCCGGCGCGCGGGGAAGCCCTCCCTCCCCCCTGGCTCCGAGGCTCGCCGCATGACCGCTTATGACCGCCTGATCGCGCGCTTCCAGCGGATCGCGACCGTTCAGGAAGCGATCTCCATGCTCAACTGGGATGCCGCGGTGATGATGCCGCCCGGCGGCACCGAGGCGCGGGGCGAGCAGCTCGCCGTGCTCGCCGGCCTCGCGCATGAATTGACGACCCACCCCGCCGCCGCCGATGATCTGGCCGAGGCCGAAGCGGCCCCGCCGGCGGAGCCTTGGGCCGCTGCCAACCTCGCCCTGATGCGCCATCGCCATAGCCAGGCGACCGCGCTGCCCGGCGCCCTGGTGGAGGCGCAAAGCCGCGCCCATTCGGCGTGCGAAGCCGCCTGGCGCGGCGCCCGCACCGCTTCCGATTTCGCGGCCGTGCGACCCTTCCTGGAAGAGGTGGTGCGGCTGGCGCGGGAGGCGGGCGCCGCCCTCGGCAACGCCCTGGGGCTCGCGCCCTACGATGCGCTGATGGATCTCTACCAGCGCGGCATCACGGCTGCCGATGTGGAGCCGGTCTTCGCCAGCTACGAGCGCTTCATGGCCGAGGCACTGCCCCGCGCCGAGGCGATCCAGGCGGCGCGCGGCCCCGGCCAGCCGCTGCCCGGCCCCTTTCCGATCGAGGCCCAGGAGGCGCTCTGCCGGCGCCTCTCGGCCGCGGCCGGGCTCGATTACGGCCATGCGCGGCTGGACCGTTCGGCCCATCCCTTCAGCGGCGGCACGCCGACCGATACGCGCATCACCAGCCGCTACAGCGAGGACGAATGCTTCCAGAGCATCATGGGGGTGATGCACGAAACCGGCCACGCGCTCTACGAGGCCGGCCTACCGCGCGGCCATGCCCGCCAGCCGGTGGGTGAAGCGGGCGGCATGGCGGCGCATGAAAGCCAGTCGCTCCTCATCGAGCTGCAGGTCTGCCGGTCGGACGCCTGGCTCTTCTGGCTCGGCCCGCAGCTGCACGCGGCCTTCGGCGGCCCGGCGGCGCTCTACGATGCCGAGAACCTCGGCCGCCTGCTCCGCCGGGTCGATCGCGGCTTCATCCGCGTCGAGGCGAACGAGGTGAGCTACCCCGCCCATGTCATCCTGCGGTTCCGGCTGGAGCGGGCACTGATCGCGGGCGATCTCGCGGTCGCCGACCTGCCGGGCGCCTGGAACGAGGGCTTCCACGCCCTCCTCGGCCACACCCCGCCGGACGACCGGCGCGGCTGCCTGCAGGATATCCACTGGTATGACGGCGCCTTCGGCTATTTCCCGAGCTATACGCTGGGCGCCATGGCCGCCGCCCAGATCATGGCGGCGATCCGGCGTGCCATCCCCGATCTCGATGCCGCCCTGGCGGCGGGCGATCTCTCCGGCCTGCTTGGCTGGCTGCGACGGGAAATCCACGGCCGCGCCAATCTGCTCGGCTTCAACGACCTGCTGCGCGCGGCGACCGGCCGGCCGCTGGACGCGGAGGCTTTCGAAGCGCATCTCACCGCGCGCTATCTCGGCGCGGCGGCCTAGCTCGGTTCGCCCTCCGCTCCAGGCGCCCGCCGCCGGCCCGAGGCGCGCATGACTGCCGCGCGCCCTCTGTGACGGCTTGATTGCAGCGAGCCCCCTTGATCCCGGCCGCCGGCTGCGCTACCCAGCCGCCCACGCCAAGAGCACGGCCTGCCCAGGTAGCTCAGTTGGTAGAGCATGCGACTGAAAATCGCAGTGTCGGTGGTTCGATTCCGCCCCTGGGCACCATCCCTTCCGCAATGCGCCGTGCCTCCCGATGCCCTCGGCGGTGAGCCGCGCGTAGCCCGGCCGCTACCAGCTGTTATTGGCGGCGAAGCGCGGATCGGCGAGCCCGGCGGAATGGGCGAAGACGATGAGCTTGCCGCTCCGCTTCTCCCGCTCGACGCTGTAGAGCACCTTCACCCAGCGGCTCTTGTCGAGCGACTGCATATCCTCGATCGGGGCGACATCGACCTGGCAGGCGCGATGCGGCGCGAAATAGTCGAGCAGCGCGGTCAACGCCCCGCCAGAGAGCGGGCGCGCATTGAGCAGATAAACGCCCTGATCTCCCACCCTGCTCTGCACCTGCTGGAGAACGTAGCCCGAGACCCTGTCGGCGGCGCAGGCGGGCGCCGCGTAGCGACTGTGATAGATCACGGCGGCGAGCAGGAGCGCGCCGACGAGAAAGCCGGTGGCCATCACGCGATCGAGCATCGAGGCAATCCTCTCGGGGGGTCTCGGGATGCCCGACCATAAGCGAAACGGCCGGCGGCAAAAATGGGCGCTTTGTTCATCTTCCGCCAAGCCGGCGCTCACCCGTTCGGCGCCCCGGTGCCGGCAATGCGGCCCGAGAAAAAGACAAGACAGGGCACAAACTCTCAGGCTAGCCTCGGCGCATGAGCGACCTCCCCGACATGCCCGCGACTGCCCTTGTCACCGCTTATGGCCGGGGCGAGCTTTCCCCGGTCGCCGTGGTCGCCGCCTCGCTCGCCCGCATCGCAGCCTGGGATGGGCAGATCGCCGCCCTCTGGCAGGTGGAGACGGAAGCGGCCGGCGCCGCGGCCGAAGCCTCCGCCGCGCGCTGGCGGCAAGGCGCGCCGCTCGGCCCGCTCGATGGCGTGCCGGTGACGCTCAAGGAGAATATCGCGACGCGCGGCACGCTGATGCCGGCCGGCAGCGCCGCCGTGCTCCCCCGTGTCGCAGAAGCGGATGCGCCGGCCGCCGCCCGCCTGCGGGAGAGCGGCGCCATCCTGCTTGGCAAGACAACCATGCCGGATTTCGGCATGCTCTCCTCGGGCCTTTCGAGCTTCCACCGCCTGACCCGCAATCCTTGGGATCTGGCGCTCAACCCCGGCGGCTCCTCGGCGGGCGCGGCGGCGGCAGCGGCGGCAGGCTACGCGCCGATCAACATCGGCACCGATATCGGCGGCTCGGTGCGGCTGCCGGCCGCACTCTGCGGCGCCGTCGCGCTCAAGCCGAGCTTCGGGCGGGTGCCGGTCTATCCGCCTTTCATCGGCCGCGCGGCGGGGCCCATCACCCGCACCGTCGCCGATGCTGCCCTCGCCATGCGCGTGCTGAGCCTGCCCGACGCGCGGGATTACATGAGCCTGCCGCCGCAGGAGATTGACTGGTCATGCGCGCCGCGGCCGCTCGCCGGCCTCTCCCTCGGCCTCTGCCTCCATACCGGCATCGGCAGCGAGCCGGAGGACGAGGTGGTGGCCGCAATCACCGAGGCCGGGCGGCTCTTCTCGGCGGCCGGCGCCACCGTGCGGCCGCTCGGCCCCTTCCTCACCCGCCCGATGCTGGACGGGCTCGACCGTTTCTGGCGCGCCCGCTTCGGCGCGGATATCGCATCCTTCACGCCAGAGCAGCGGGCGCGCATGCTGCCCTATATCCGCGACTGGATCGAAGGCGGGGACCGGCTTTCCGGCCAGGAGGTCTATCACGGCTTCGCCCAGATCCTCGCCATGTGCGAGGCGACGCTCCGCGCGACCGAAGCCTTCGACTATGTGCTCTCCCCGGTCTGGCCGACGGTCTGCTTCCCGGCGGAGTACGCGGCCCCGCTGAACGACCCGAGCCGGCCCTTCGAGCACATCGGCTATTGCGTGGGCTTCAACATGAGCGAGCAGCCGGCGCTCTCGGTGCCCTGCAGCCATGCCCGGTCGGGCATGCCGATCGGGTTGCAGATCGCCGGGCGGCGCTTCGACGATGCGGGCGTGCTGCGCATGGGCGCGGCCTTCGAGGTGCTGCGCGGCACGCTCCGCCCCTGGCCGCGCTGCGCGAGCTGAGCTGAGGGGAGCGGCGGCAGGGAAGCGGGGCAGCGGATCGGCGGGGAAGACAGGCCGCGCCTATCACGATAAATTCACCCGCGGGCCTTGGCCGCCATTTTAGCTCAGGGCCTCAACGCCAATCCTGCGGAGGCTTCATGTCGCGATCCACGCTCCTCTCCCGCGCTGCATTGCCGGCGCTTCTGACCGGCCTCGCCCTGGCCTGCGCCGGAGCCCGCGCCGCCGATGCCCCCTTGGGCGCCCGCGCGCCGAGCCAGATCGCCGATACCGCCGAAGCCTTGCCGACCGCGACGCCGATCAAGCATCTCGTGGTGATCTATGACGAGAACGTCTCCTTCGACCATTATTTCGCGACCTATCCCAAGGCCACCAACCCGCCCGGCGAACCCGCCTTCCAGGCCAAGCCCGGCACGCCGCCGGCCAATACCCTGGCCGCCGCGCATCTGCTGACCAACAACCCGAACTTCACCAACAAGCAGAACGGCGCGGATGCCGCCGAGCCCTTCCGGCTCGACCGTAGCCAGGCGGCGACCGCCGATCAGGACCATGCCTATACGGCCGAGCAACTCGCCTATGATCACGGCCGCGCCGATCTCTTCCCGAAATATACCGGCAGGGCGAGCCCCGGCGGCGTCGGCGCCTTCGGGACCAAGGGCCAGGTGATGGGTTATTTCGACGGCAATACCGTCACCGCTCTCTGGAACTACGCGCAAGCCTTCGCGATGAGCGACAATGCCTATAGCGACACCTACGGCCCCTCGACGCCCGGCGCGCTCGAAGTCGTCTCCGGCCAGACCAACGGGGTGAAGCTCGTCGCCACCACGCAGAAGCCCTTCAACATCAAGACCGCCAAGAAATCCTACTACATCGAGGATGGCGCAGGCGGCATCGGCATGATCAACGATGTCGATCCCGCCTACGATCTCTGCTCGAACCCCAAGAACCAGGTAGCGATGCAGGGCCGCAATATCGGCGATCTGCTGAACGCCGGCGGCATCAGCTGGGGCGGCTTCATGGGCGGCTTCGATCTCGGCACGACCAATGCGAACGGCACGACGGGCTGCAAGCGCAGCACCTATTCCGATATCGTGCATGCGACGATCAAGGATTACATCCCGCATCACAACTGGTTCCAATACTACGCCTCGACCGCGAACCCGACGCATGCGCGCCCGGCCGCACTCGGCGATATCGGCTATAGCCTGGATGCCAACGGCAAGCCCGATCCGGCGAACCACGAATACGGCCTCAAGGATTTCTATGCCGCGGTGAAGGCCGGGGATTTCCCCGCCGTCTCCTACATCAAGATGCCGGCCTATCAGGATGCCCATGCCGGCTATTCCAACCCGCTCGACGAGCAGGAGGGCGTCGTTTCGCTGGTCAATTTCATCGAGCATCAGCCGGGCTGGAAGCATACCGCGATCATCCTCGCCTGGGATGATTCGGACGGCTGGTACGACCATGCCTTCACCAAGGTGCTCAACCCTTCCGCCAATGCCGAGGCCGATCAGCTCGACGGGGCGGGCCAATGCGGCAGCGGCACGCCGCTCCCGGGCGTTGCCGGCAAGCCGGTGAACGGGCGCTGCGGCCCAGGCACGCGCCTGCCCTTCCTCGTCATCTCGCCTTATGCGAAGCGCGACGCGATCACCCATAACCAGATCACCCAGGCCTCGGTGATCCGCTTCATCGAGCATAACTGGCTGCACGGTGCGCGCCTGGGCGGCGGCTCCTTCGATGCCTCCTCGGGCTCGATCCTGGATATGTTCGATTTCGGCAAGGGCGGCACCACGCCGCCGCTCTTCCTCGATCCCAAGACTGGCGAGGTGCTGACCGGGGCAGGCTGACCCGGGCGCGGTGACCGGAGCGCGATGACCGGCCGAGATCCGATGCGCGGCATCCTGCTTGGCCTTGCGGGGGCGGCCGGCATCGCCCTCGCCGCCGCCACGCTGCTCGTGCTCGGCAGCCCGGTGGGGCTTTCCACCTGGCTCGCCGACCCGGCGCAGGCGCTGACGCTCAGCGAAGGCTTCAACCCGCAGCCGGTCGCGCTCCGGCGGCCGACCGCGCGGCCGCTATCGGCCATGGCGCTGCTTGGCCGCGCGGTGTTCTTCGATGCGCAGCTCTCCGCCTCCGGCCGTCTCTCCTGCGCCTCCTGCCATGATCCGGCGCGCGCCTACGGGCCGCCGAGCGGGCTTTCCGCCGTCTATGGCGGCCCGCATCTCGAACGGCAGGGCGTGCGGGCGGTGCCTTCGCTGATGTATCTGGAGCGGCAGCCGAATTTCAGCATCGGCCCGGATAATGAGGAGAACGAGGCAGTCAGCCTCACCCAGCTCGCGGCAGCCGGCAAGGATGCGGCGCGCGCCCGCAAGACGGCTGCGACGACCGCGGCGGCGGCAGCCAATCTCGTGCCGCAAGGCGGGCTCTTCTGGGATGGCCGGGCGGACCGGTTGCAGCAGCAGGCGCTCATCCCGCTGCTCAGCCCCTTCGAGATGGATGGCGGCAGCATCGCCGCGGTCGCCGCCAAGCTCGCCGCCGCACCCTATGCCGGGCAGATGCGCATGCTGTTCGGCGATACCATCTTCGACGATCCCGCCATGGCGGTTTCAGAAGCGATGTTCGCGGTCGCCCGTTACCAGATCGAGGATACCGCCTTCCATCCCTTCACCAGCAAGTTCGATTTCTGGCTGGAGGGCAAGGCGCGGATGAGCACGGCCGAACTCCGCGGCTATCTGCTCTTCAACGATCCGGCGCGGGCTGATTGTGCGGGCTGCCATCTCGACCGGCCGACGGCCGATGGCAGGCCGCCGCTCTTCACCGATTTTCAGTACGAGGCGCTCGGCGTGCCGCGCAATCCGGCGCTCCACGCGAACGCCGACCCGCACTATTTCGACCTCGGGCTCTGCGGCCCGTACCGGACGGACCTCAGGGCCGACACGCAATATTGTGGCCTGTTCCTGACGCCGACTTTGCGCAATGCCGCAACCCGCCATGTTTTCTTCCACAACGGCGTCTATCACAGTCTCGATCAGGTTCTGGACTTCTACGATTTCCGCGATGTCGATCCCGGCCGCATCTATCCGCGCCGGGCCGATGGCAAGGTGGCGGTGTTCAACGATCTCCCGCGCCGCTATCGCGCGAATGTCGATCGGGTCGATCCGCCCTTGAACCGACATCCAGGCGAGCCGCCGGCGATGAGCGCCGCAGACCGGCGGGATATCATCGCGTTTCTCAAGACGCTCACAGACGGCTACCGCCCGCCGCCCGGCCGCTGACCTGCGCGGGGCTCACGCGCCCCGCACAGCCGAAATCCATGAGGAATTGCATTACGTTAGCGGGTGAAGGGCGTATCATGCGCCGGCGAGAGCACGGCTGGGAACGGGGCGCAACTATGCTGGCCTCGCACAAAAGTGCATTGCTGCACCGCACATAAGGCCTTGCAAAGATCCGATCAATAGCCTAGGTAGAACGCAGCACGACGGCGGTCTTTGATCGTGTCGCTGCTTTCTTGGACGTTTCCTCCCTAAACTTGGCGGTACTTCGGTGCCGCCTTTTTTTTGTCTAGGGCAAGGACTGTTAACCATGGAAACCCCTGCCCTGCAAGGCCGAAAGTGAAATTTCCTGTTGCACCTTACAGTGTTTGCATTTCCATAATTGCGTAAGAACGTGCATGTCGCCCCGCGGCGGCCTCACTTCCCGCTCAGGATGGCGGTGCCGTTTCGGGAAGCCAATAAAGCAGTCGGCGCATCCCCCAGTCCACCACAGTCCAGAGCAGCACCGTCATCACCGCCAGGATGAAGAGGGCCGCGAACATGACATCGGTCTGGATGCGGGCATTGGCGTTCATCATCACGTAGCCGAGCCCGGCCGAGGAGCCCACCCACTCGCCGATGATCGCGCCGATCGGGGCGATCGCGGCTGCCACCCGCAAGCCGGAGGCGAAGGCAGGCAGCGCCGCCGGCAGGCGGACATGGCGGAGCATCGCCCAGCGGCTCGCCCCCATCCCGCGCGCGAGATCGAGCCAGCCGGCATCGACGCGGCGCAGCCCATCGAAGAAGGAGGCAGTGATGGGGAAGAAAATCACCAGCACCGCCATCACTACCTTCGATGCCATGCCGAAGCCGAACCAGAGCACGAGCAGCGGCGCCAGCGCGAAAACCGGAATCGCCTGGCTGAGCACCAGCACCGGCAGCAGCCAGCGCCGCAGCCCGCCCGAGAAGACCATGGCAAGCGCGAGGCCAGCCCCCATCAGGATGCCGATTGCCAGGCCGAACAGGATTTCGAGGAAGGTGGTGAGGGTCGCGGCGCACAAGGTCTGCCATTGCCCGATGAGGGCAAGCGCCACCTTGGGTGGGCTCGGCAGCATATAGGGTGGGATCGGGGTGAAGGCGGTGATCGCCCACCAGACGAGGATGAGGCCGAGCGCGGTGATGCCCGGGCGCAGGATGCGCCGCATCACGCCTCCTCCGCCTCCGCCGCCAATTGCCGCATCAGCCGCCCCTGGCTCGCCAGCAGTGCCGGATCGTCCGGCAGGCGCGGCGGCGCGCCGGGCACGGTGATGGGGCGGCCGAGCCGCGCCGGATGGCCGGAAAAAACCAGCAGGTGATGGCCGAGGCGGCAGGCTTCGAAAGGATCATGGGTGATCAGCAGAACCGTCCGCCCGGCCAGCACTTCCGCCGCCAGTTCCTGGATACGGGCGCGGGTGAGGCTGTCGAGCGCCGAAAAAGGCTCGTCCATCAGCACGATCGGCCGGTCTTCGTAGAGCGTGCGGGCGAGCGCCACCCGCTGGCGCATGCCGCCCGAGAGCCCGGCCGGCATGGCGGCGGCGCGCCCGCCAAGGCCGACGCGGCCGAGCAGATCGAGCGCCCGCCCCCGGTCCGCCGCCTGGCCGCGCAGGCGGCTGCCGAGGGTCACGTTCTCCACCGCCGACAGCCAGGGAAAGAGCAGATCCGTCTGGCCCATATAGGCGATCCTCCCGGCCAGCGGCGCACCGTCGCTCGCCCGCACGCGCCCGACACTCGGCTCGGCGAGCCCGCCCAGGATCTTCAGCAGGCTGGTCTTGCCGATCCCGCTCGTCCCGAGCAGAGCGACGAAGCGGCCGCCGGGAATGACGAGATCGAGGTTTTCGAAGACCGGCACGCCCGCGAAGCGGAGGCTGAGACCTTCGGCGATCAGCCCCGGGGCAGCGGCGGTGGGGCGAGCCTCCGCCGCCATCACGGCGCGCTTCCGCTCCGCTCCGGCCAGCCGACCCCCCAGAAGGCCGCTTCGAGCAGGCAAGCGGTGCGGAAGCTATCGAGCAGCGAGTGGTAGCGCGCCTCCCCACCACGCCGCGCACCCAGCGCATCGAGGTCGCGGATCGCGGCGGCGACCGTCATGCGGTATTCGGCCCCGGCATAAAGCCGGATCCAGGGCGCGTAGGGATTGCCGTCGAGCACGGTGCCAGGGGCTGCCAGCAGGCGCTCGGCAATCTCGGCATAGCCGGCGAGGCAGGGGGCGAGCGCGACGGCGAGATCGAGCCCATCCCCGGCGCCGCCGCGGGCCAGCACGAAGCTCGTATAGGCGGTCATCCGCAGATCCGGCACCGCGGCGGCGAGATCCTCGGGCGAGACGCCCCATTCCTGAGCATAGGACCGGTGGAGCGGCATCTCCACCTCGAGCAGGGCCGTCAGCGTCCGGCTGGCGGCCGTGATCTCGGCAAGCGTCTCCCCCTTCATCGCGGCCAGGGCATAGGCGCGGGCATAATCGATGAGGAAGAGGTAGTCCTGGATCAGGTATTCCCTGAACCAGGCCGCCGGCAGGCTGCCCCGCCCCAGCGCGTCGAGGAAGGGATGCGCCACATAGGCCTCCCAGGCTGGGCCGGCATCGCGCCGCAGGCGGCCGAAGAGGCCATGCGCGTAATCCGGCGCGTCACCATTCGCCATCCTCTCTCTCCTCACTTGCGAGACGCTGCCCGGCCGTCAGGGCGCGGAGAGTTGCACGGCGTAATCGGCGAGCGGAAGCTCCTTCGGGATGAGCTTGTGCTCCGCCATGAACCGCCCATAGGCGCGGTAGCGCGCGGCATCGAGCGTGAAGGGATTGCGGGCGAAATAGGGCAGCGTCTGGAACCAGGCAGTCTTGTTCAAGGTATTGTTGAGATCGGGGTGCTGCTTGATGAAGGCGGCCCAGACCGCCTGCGGATGCGCTTCGAGATAGGCGGTGCCTTCCTGCAAGGCCGCGAGGAAGGCCGCGATCTTGGCGTCATGCGCCTCCCGCTTGTTGGCGATCAGCACCAGCTCGTCATCCGCCGGCACGCCGTAATCCTGCGGGCTGAAGATCACCGGCTGCTGGCCCATCTCCTTCAGCTCGTTGACCTCGAAGTTGCGATAGGCGCCGATCACGGCGGCCACCTGATGGGCGGTGAGCGCGGTGACGAGCGCGAAGTTCACGTTGACGAGCGTAACGTCCTTGGGCGAGAGGCCGACATGGGCGAGCATGGTGTCGATGATCGAATCATCGATGCCGGCCACCGAATAGCCGATCTTGCGGCCCTTGAGATCGGCGAGGCGGGTGACGCCGCTGCTTTTCAGCGCCACCATGACGTTGAGCGGCTTGTCGATCAGCGTGCCGACGCGCACCACCGGCAGGCCCTGCGCCGCCATGAGGTAGAGCTGCGGCTGGTAGGTGAGCGCGAGGTCACCCTGCCCGGCCGCGATCTGCCGCGGCGGCAGGCTCGGATCGGCGGGGGCGATGATCTTCACGTCCAGCCCATGGCGGGCGAAGGCGCCGGAATATTCGGCCGCGAAGATCGGCGCGTGATCGGGGTTCACGAACCAATCCAGCAGCAGGGTGATTTTCGCATTGGCATGCGCCGCCGGGATGGCGGCGATCATGAGGCAGAGGCCGAGCAGAAGGCGACGCAGCACATCAATCTCCATCGGATAGGCGGGGGGCGCGCGGAAGAGCCGGCCACGGCGCCGGCCCCCGGAGGACGCTCCGCCCGCCCCTCTTAGCCTGTTCCGGGCGGAAGGTCAGGCCAGGAGCGGCGCGCTTTGTTACAGGGTTTTGACGACGGTATAGAGCAGGTAGAGGAAGAGGGTGAGGCCGAGGAGGACGAGCAGGCCGACGAGCATGAGGTCGATCCGCCCGCTTCCCGCCCGCCGCAGCTCGGCCGCCTCGATCGCGCGCCGCACCTCGCGATAGCGAATCGCCGCCATCACCATGATGGCGCCGCCGAGCAGGATGAGCAGCAGCCCGGCGACATCGCCCACCACCCGGCCGCCGGCCGAGAGCGTGTGCTGCGCGAGCGAGGCGGCGGCAACCTGCAGGAACAGCTCGAACTTCTCGACGAGAAAGCCGAAGGCCATGACGGCGAGCGCGGTGCGGACCCAGGCGAGAAAGGTCCGCTCGTTGGCGGCGTGGTCGCTATAGCGTTCGAGCACGCGAGCGGGTCTCCATCCTTCAGTATGGAGTATCGTCGGGCAAGAGGGCGCGCTTGGCTACTGCCAAAGCGACGGCCGAAGCGGCGCCGGCGGCGGTGGATCGCCCCGCCGGCCTTCACCTTGCCGCGATCCGCAGTCAGGCCTCTGCCGCCGGCGCCTGCCGGGCGGGACTAAGCGCAAGATCGGCATTGGCGCTGAGGCGGATCTGATGGCCCTCGATCGCGGCCACCAGACCGAGATCGACCGCCTGCGGCAGCCCGGCATGGCCCGGCAGGAGATCCTGCGGGGCCAGCCTGATGCAATGGCCGTGGACCTCCTCAACCCTACCGACCGGAACGCCGTCCGCGCCGATGATCTCCATATTCCGCTTGATCTTCTCTTTCATGGGGCGCGTCTCCTACCGCGAGGTTCAACTGCCTGGAGATTAGCGGCGGCCGGCGAGGCGGAGCATCGGCCTTTATTGACCGGCCGCGCGAAGCGGCAGGCTTCCATGCCCCGGCCGCAGGGCTTGCGCCCCAAGCCACCCACCGCCGATCGGCAGGACGAGACGGCCGTAAGCCGCGCTGCCTCAAGGCCCAGGTTTTCCCTCGGCTTCGTCGCCGAGGGGCTTGACCATCTTCACCATGTCTTCCTGAAAACCGAAGCGCAGATAGGCGGCGCGAGCCCGCTCATTCGTCGCGAAGACATAGAGCAGGAGCCCCAATCCACCCGTCTCGCGCGCCCATGCGCCGACAGCATCGACGAGGCGGCGGGCGACCCCCCTGCCCTCCTGCGCCGCATCGGTCACGAGCAGCAGGAGATGGCCCTGCGGCTCCTCAGTGAAGAAGTCCTTGTCCATCATCGCCTGGGCGACGCCGATCGGGCGATCGTCCTCTTCCACGCAGACCATCAGCACGTAGTCGCCGGGCGGCGGGTGGAAAAGCTTGGCCGGCGCGTTCGCGGCGCTGCGTGCCAAGGCCGCAGGGTCGCGCCAGGCAGGCAGACTCTCCCCCTCGAAGCGTCTCAGCAGAACGCTTATCCGGGCCTCGTCCTCCGGGCGCGCGATGCGAACTCTCATGGCGGTTCCCCCTTCTCAGACTGAAACCCGGTCCGGCGCCCTTCGGAGCAGCAAAATCGGCCCCGGCTCAGGCGCAACCCGCCGCCCGCACCCCGGATGATCGCGCCCGCCGACAATCAGCGGCGTGTCATGAGCGGCAGGCCCGCTCCTTGCGGACAGGCGTTGGCAGGCTGGGCAATGCCATGAGGTGGGCAAGAGCCGCGCAATCGAGGCGGAAGTGACGGAGCAATCCACACTCTGCTAAAAGCGGAGGTCAATCCGCATGGGGTCCGCATCCGGCTTCCGGCCGCCTCTACGGCGCCTCAAAAGAGGAAACTCTTCAATGTTTTCAAGATGGTGAGCCCGGTGGGACTCGAACCCACGACCCCATGATTAAAAGTCACGTGCTCTACCGGCTGAGCTACGGGCTCGTCTTTTAATGGCTGCCTTGAACGGCAGATAGAGGGCGGCGTCAAGCGCCCTGATGCGGGGCAGGCCCCGCGCGGAACGCGGGGCCTCGGACTCCCTGGGCCGTGGTCAGGGTGCCACGGTCATCTTCAGGATGCGGTCAGGATCGGTGACGAGGCCGTTGCCGCCCGAGCCCTTCTTGATATCCTCGACATACTGCATCCCCTCGATCACCTGGCCGACGATGGTGTACTGCCCATCGAGCCAGGGCGCCGGGGCGAGGCAGATGAAAAACTGGCTATTGGCGCTGTTCGGATCGGCCGTGCGCGCCATGCCGACGGTGCCGGTGAGGAATTTCGCATCATTGGTGAATTCGGCGGGCAGGTTGGGCAGCGTGCTGCCGCCGGTGCCGGTGCCGGTCGGATCGCCGCCCTGGGCCATGAAGCCGGCGATGACGCGATGGAAGGGGGTATTGTTGTAGAAGCCCTCCTTGGTCAGCGTGATCATCCGCTCCGCCGCCTTGGGCGCGAGGTCGGGCCGCAGCTGGATCACCACGGTGCCGTATTTCAGCTGCATGTCGAGCTTGTCGGATGCCGCCTGTGCGTCGCTCATACCAAATCCAATCATGGTTGCGCCGAGGGCGAGGGTCATCGCCTCTCTTCGGTTGATGCTCATGGCTCTCTCTGCCTCTTCACCCATGCGCCGAGATGCCGCTCCGTCTGGGGTGGAACGAAGCTCGACACATCTCCGCCCAGCAAGGCGATTTCCTTGACGAAGCGGGAGGAGATGAACTGATGCCGCTCGCTCGCCATCAGAAACACGGTCTCGATCTTGGGATCGAGCCGGTAGTTCATGCCAGCGAGCTGAAATTCGAAGTCGAAATCGGAAACCGCGCGCAGGCCGCGCAGAATGACGCTCGCCCCCATCTCGCGGGCAAACTGCACGAGAAGCGAGGAGAAGGGCCGCACCTCGATCGCGACCCCGGTTTCGCGCGCGGTCTCGGCCAGAACCTCGGCCACCAGCGCCACCCGCTCATCGAGCGAGGAGACCGGATTCTTGGCCGAACTGATGGCAACCGCGACGATCAGCCGGTCCACCAACCGCGCGCCGCGGGCGATGATATCGAGATGGCCGTTGGTGATCGGATCGAAGGTTCCGGGATAGACCCCGATCCGCTCCTGCCGCGCCACCGCCATGCTCAGGCCGGGCCCGCATCATCGGCAGCCGCCTCCGGCTCGGCCGGCTCCTCCATCACCGGGAAAACGCTCGTCACGCGCTCGCTCTCGGAAAGGCGGAGCAGCGTGACGCCCATGGCCTGGCGGCCGGTGAGGCGCACCTGATCGCCCGGCACCCGGATCAGGCGGCCGGTATCGGTCACGAGCATGAGATCATCCCCCGGCTGCACCGGGAAGGTCGCGACGACGGCGGTGCCGTTCCGCGCCGAGAGGGTGATATTGGCGATGCCCTGCCCGCCCCGCCCGGTGACGCGGTATTCATAGGCCGAGGACCGCTTGCCGAAGCCGCCATCGGTCACCGTCAGCAAAAGCTGCTCCGCCTCCCGCAGTTCCTGGAAGCGCTCATCCGAGAGCGGCGGCGCGCTGGCCAAGCCCTCTTCCGCCTCCACCTCGGCTTCGATCTCCGCCGCTTCCTCATCCCCGGCGCGGCTGCGCTTGAGATAGGCCGCCCGCTCCTCCACGCTCGCCGGCACATGGCGCAGCACGGACAGGCTGATCACCCGATCCCCCTCGGCGAGGCGGATGCCGCGCACGCCCGCCGAATCGCGGCCGGCGAAAACGCGCAGGTTGTCCTCATGGATCTGGAAGCGGATGCAGCGCCCGCGCTCGGTGCCGAGCATCACGTCATCCCCCTCGCGGCAGGTGGCGACGCCGATGAGATGGTCGCCCTCGTCGAGCTTCATGGCGATCAGGCCGGCCGCCCGCATATTGCGGAAATCGGAGAGCTTGTTCCGCCGCACATTGCCCGAGGCGGTGGCAAAGACGAGATGCAGGTTTTCCCACAGGCTCTCATCCTGCGGCAGGGGCAGCACGGTGGTGATGGCATCCGTCCCGAGTTCGGGCAACAGGTTGATGAGCGCGCGGCCCTTGCCCTGCGGCCCGGCCTCCGGCAGACGCCAGACCTTCTCCCGATAGGCCTTGCCGCCCGAGGAGAAGAACAGCACCCATTGATGGGTATGGGCGTTGAAGCTGCGGGTCACGATATCGTCGCCGCGCGTCGTCGCCGCCGTCCGGCCGCGGCCGCCACGGTTCTGCTGGCGGAAGGTCTCGAGCGGCGTGCGCTTGATGAAATTGTCCCGCGTGATGGTCACGACCATCTGCCCCGGCTCGATGAGGCTCTCGTCATCCTGATCGGCCGCGGCATCGGTGATCTCAGTCATCCGCGGACTGCCGATTTCGAGCTTCACCGCCGCCAGCTCGTCGCGCATCACTTCGAGGCGGCGGAGGCGCGAGCCGATGATATCGAGGAGGTCGCGGATCTTCTCCCCCACTTCCGTGAGTTCGGACTGGATCTTGTGCCGCTCAAGCCCGGTCAGCCGCTGCAGGCGCAGATCGAGAATGCCGCGCGCCTGCGCTTCGGTCAGGCGGATGCTGGTGCCGCTCAGCATGCTGGCGCGATCCTCGATAAGATCGAGCAGCGGCAGCACCTCTTCCGCCGGCCAATCCCGCTCCATGAGCGCCGCGCGCGCCGCCGCCGCATCCGCGGCGGCACGGATAATGCGAATGACCTCGTCGATATTGGCGACCGCGATGGCGAGGCCGACCAGCAGATGCCCGCGATCCCGCGCGCGGGCCAGATCGTGCCGGGCGCGGCGGAGAATGACCTCCTCGCGGAAGCTCACGAAGCACATCAGCGCCTCGCGCAGCCCCATCTGCCGGGGGCGGCCATTGTCCAGCGCCAGCATGTTGATACCGAAGGAGGTTTGCAGCTGGGTGAAACGGAACAGCTGGTTGAGCACCACTTCCGGCGTCGCGTCCCGCTTCAGCTCGACGACGATGCGCATGCCGTCGCGGTCGCTCTCGTCCCGCATGTCGGCGATGCCTTCGATCTGCTTGGCACGCACGAGTTCGGCGATGCGCTCCAGCAGCGTTGACTTGTTCACCTGATAGGGAATTTCGGTGACGATGATCGCCGTGCGATCCTTTCGGATCTCCTCGAATTCGGTGCGGGCACGCAGAACGATGCTGCCGCGCCCGGTTTCGAAAGCCTGGCGGATGCCCGAGCGGCCGAGGATGATGCCGGCCGTGGGGAAATCCGGCCCGGGGATGATCTTCATCAGCTCGTCCAGCCCGATCTCGGGATTTTCGAGCATCGCGAGCGTCGCCTCGATCACCTCGGACGGGTTGTGCGGCGGGATATTGGTCGCCATGCCGACGGCGATGCCATTGGCGCCGTTGACCAGCAAATTCGGGAAAGCAGCAGGCAGAACCTTGGGTTCTTCGGCGCTTTCATCGTAGTTCGGCTGGAAATCGACGGTATCGCGGTCGATATCGTTCAGCAGGAACATCGAGGCGGTGGCGAGGCGGGATTCGGTGTAGCGCATGGCGGCCGGCGGATCGCCGTCCACCGAACCGAAATTGCCCTGCCCATCGATCAGCCGCACGCGCATGGAGAAAGGCTGCGCCATGCGCACCAGCGCGTCATAGATCGAGGCATCGCCATGCGGATGGTATTTGCCCATCACCTCGCCGGTGATACGGGCGGATTTGCGATAGGGCTTGTCGGGCGTGAAGCCCGATTCCTGCATCGCGAAGAGGATGCGGCGATGCACCGGTTTCAGCCCGTCCCGCGCATCGGGCAGCGCGCGGCTGACGATGACCGACATCGCATAGTCGAGATAGGAACGCCGCATCTCGTCTTCGAGCATGACGGGCTGCGACGAGGGCGGCAGGGACGCGGAATTATCCGGGGGTATCGTATCGCTCAACGGGTCTCTCGGAGCTGCGCTCGGGCGAGCGTGGAAGGCGGATCACAAGGCGCCGCGGATGCGGGCCTATCGCCGTTGAAGACGGGCAGACATAAGCGGTTTTATGCCTGAAATTCCCCGATCCGGCAAGCCAGCCCCCAAGGCCGGGGGCGGCACCCGGAAACGGGAGCGCCGCCCGCGCGGCCAGTGCTGGCAGCGGGGCGGCGGGGTCGCGCCGCTCCGCCGCCGCCAAGGCAGCGGCAGAGCCCTCGGCCAGGTGGGCGCTTACTCGCCCACCCGCTCCTCGCGGCGGGCACCCTTGGAGCCCACCTTCTCGGAGACGTCCTCGCCCGTCGCCTGATCGACGACGCGCATCGAGAGCTTGACCTTGCCGCGCTCATCGAAGCCGATGACCTTGACCTTCACGGCATCGCCCTGCGCCACGACATCGGCGGTCTTGTTGACGCGGTTGACGGAGAGTTCGCTGATATGGACGAGGCCGTCCTTGGCGCCGAGGAAGTTCACGAAAGCGCCGAAATCGGCGACCTTCACCACCTTGCCGTTATAGATCTTGCCGATCTCGGGCTCGGCGACGATGCCGGTGATACGGTCGATCGCGGCTTGCGTCTTCTCCTCGCTGGGGGAGGCGATCTTGATCGTGCCGTCGTCGTCGATATCGATCTTGCAGCCCGTCGTCTCCACGATATCGCGGATCGTCTTGCCGCCCTGCCCGATCACCTCGCGGATCTTGTCCTTCGGCACGTTGATCACGGTGATGCGCGGCGCCGTCGCCGCCACACCGCCACGCGCGCCGGTCAGCGCCTTGGCCATTTCGCCCAGGATATGGATACGGCCATCCCGCGCCTGGCCGAGCGCGATCTGCATGATCTCCGGCGTGATGGAGGTGATCTTGATGTCCATCTGCAGGCTGGTCACGCCCCGCTCGGTGCCGGCCACCTTGAAGTCCATGTCACCGAGATGGTCCTCGTCGCCCAAGATATCGGACAGCACGGCGAAGCCACGATCTTCCTTGATGAGGCCCATGGCGATGCCGGCCACGGGGCGCTCCAGCGGCACGCCCGCATCCATCAGCGAGAGCGAGGTGCCGCAGACGGTTGCCATCGAGGAGGAGCCGTTGCTCTCGGTGATCTCGGAGACGACGCGCAGCGTGTACGGGAACTTGTCCTTGCCCGGCAGCAGCGGGTGGATGGCGCGCCAGGCGAGCTTGCCATGGCCGATCTCACGCCGGCCGGGGGAGCCGACGCGCCCCGCCTCACCCACCGAATAGGGAGGGAAGTTGTAGTGGAGCATGAAGTGCTCGCGATACTCGCCTTCCAGCGCGTCGATCACCTGCTCGTCCTGCGCGGTGCCAAGCGTCGCGACGCAGAGCGCCTGGGTCTCGCCACGGGTGAAGAGCGCGGAGCCATGAGCACGCGGCAGGATGCCGACTTCGGCGACGATCGGGCGCACGGTCTTCGTGTCCCGCCCGTCGATGCGCATGCCGGTATCGAGGATGGCGTTGCGCACGATATCGGCTTCGAGGGACTTGAAGAGGCCCTTGGCCTTCTCCGTATCGAGACCTTCTGCGGCGAGCGCGGCCATCGCGGAGGACTTGGCAGCGGCGATCTTCTCCTGGCGGGCGGACTTGCCGCGCTCCTGGTACGCTTCGGCGATCGCGGAACCGGCGAGCTCCTTCAACCGCGCCTTGAGGGACTTTTCCGCTTCCGAAGGCTCGGTCAGCGCCCACGGCTCCTTCGCCGCATGCTCGGCGAGTTCGATGATCGCCTTGATCACCGGCTGGAAGGCGGTATGGCCAAAGGTAACGGCCTCGAGCATCAGCTCTTCGGACAGCTCCTTCGCCTCGCTCTCCACCATCAGCACGCCCTCGGCCGTGCCGGCGACGACGAGATCGAGCTCGCTCTCCTCGGTCTGCGAGAGCGTCGGGTTGAGGATGAACTCACCATTGATGCGGGCGACGCGCGCCGCACCGACAGGCCCGAAGAAGGGAATGCCCGAGAGGGTGAGTGCTGCCGAACTGCCGATCATGGCGACGATGTCAGGATCGTTCTCGAGATCGTGGCTCAGCACGGTCGCGATGACCTGCACCTCGTTGTAGAAGTTATCGGGGAAGAGCGGACGGATCGGCCGGTCGATGAGACGGGAGACCAGCGTCTCATTCTCGGAGGGGCGGCCTTCCCGCTTGAAGAAGCCGCCGGGGATCTTGCCGGCGGCGAAGGCCTTTTCCTGGTAATTGACGGTGAGCGGGAAGAAGTCCTGCCCGGGCTTGACCGTCTTGGCGCCGACCGCCGTGCAGAGCACGACCGTATCGCCATAGGTGATCATGACGGCGCCATCGGCCTGGCGAGCGACCTTGCCGGTCTCCAGGACGAGGGTGCGGCCACCCCATTCGATTTCGCGGCGGAAGTAGTTGAACATGCATGCGTCCTTATCGTTCAGACGGATGCGACGGCGAGGAGGGCGACCCTGAGATGCGCTTCTGAAGCGTCTCTGTCGGCGTCTCGGGCGGCATGGGGAGCGGAATGCGCGCCTCGCGAGAGGCATGGGCTGCATCCGCCGGCCATGTGGCCGGAAACGCCGGCAAAACTCTGGACTGCTTCAGGCTGTCCGGCCGGCCGATCCGATGACCGCCGCTTCCGCGGTGGGCTGAGCGGCGCCCGGAATGGGCGCCCTGGTTTGCCACTTGCGCGGCTTCTCTTCTTGCCACCCTTGCGGGGCGGGCGCCACCTCCCGGGCGAAAGCGCCCGGAAGGTGGGTATGCGCCGTTAGCGGCGGAGGCCGAGACGGCCGATCAGCGCCGCATAGCGGTCATTGTCGGTCTTCTTCAAATAGTCGAGCAGGCGGCGGCGGCGGCCGACCAGCATGAGCAGGCCGCGGCGGCTGTGAAAATCCTTGGCGTGGATCTTGAGATGCTCGGTGAGGCTGGAAATGCGCTCAGAGAGGAGCGCCACCTGAACCTCGGGGCTGCCCGTGTCATTCTTGCCACGCGCATAGTCGGAGATGAGCGCCGAGCGCTTCTCTGCGGTAATCGACATCGAGGATGTTCCTATGACCAGAGGGTTACAACAGGCGCTCGGGCTTCATCCAACCCTCTTCGAGCCGGCACAAACCGATCACGCGGCTCCCCACCATCGCGCGCACCTTTCCCCCTGCGGGGTCGGCCGCCTCTGGTATCCGGCCCATGAGATCGACGAGGCTCAAAGCCTGCCCATTCCCAAGCTGGACGGCTTCGCCTTCGGTCAGGGCCAGCGCCGGGATGTCGGCCAGCGCGGTCGAGACCGGCAGCAGAAGCGCCGGAGAGATGGGGGCCGTATCCTCCCCTGCTTCCAGTTTGTCCAGGGAAATCGCCATCTCCTCGGTGAAGGGGCCGACCCGCAAGCGACGCAGGACGGTAATATGGCCGAGCGTGCCGCAGGCGAGCGCGATATCGCGCGCGAGGCTGCGCATATAGACGCCCTTGCCGGATTCGACCTCAAAGACCGCGGTATCGGCGTCCGGCCGGGCGATCAGTTCGAAACGGTCGATCTGCGCCGGGCGCGGTTCGAGCACCGGGGGCCGGCCCTCGCGCGCCATATCATAGGCGCGCTCGCCCGCCACCTTGATGGCGGAATAGATCGGCGGCACCTGCATGATAAGGCCGCGAAAGGCCGGCAGCGCCGCCTCGATCGCCGCCGTCTCGGGCCGGACATCGCTCGTGCCGGTCACCGCGCCCTCGGCATCGTCGGTATCGCGCGATTGGCCGAAGCGGAGCGTGAACTGGTAGCGCTTGGTGCCATCCATCACATACGGCACCGTCTTGGTCGCGGCCCCGAAGGCGATCGGCAGAAGGCCGGTCGCCAGCGGATCGAGCGTGCCGCCGTGGCCGGCCTTCTGCGCGTCGAAGAGTCGTTTGAGCTTGTTCACCATATCGGTGCTGGTCGGGCCCTGGGGCTTATCCAGGATGAGCCAGCCGTCCAGCGGACGGCCGCGGCGGCGGCGGTTCTTCATCATGTCAAAGGATCGATCGGTTCTGCCCTGCGAGGGCCGGGGCTATGGCAGGAGAATGCCGGGCGGGCAAGGCCATCACCCGCGCCCCTGCCGCCGCGCGCTTGCGATGGCGGCAGGGCGGCCGCGCGGCCGCCCCCCGCGCAATCCGGCTGACAGACGCGCCCGCTTCCCGTATGTGACGCGGCATGACCGACACGCCGCTTTCCAAGATCCGCAACTTCTCGATCATCGCCCATATCGACCACGGGAAATCGACCCTCGCCGACCGGCTGATCCAGGCAACCGGCGCGCTCACCCAGCGCGAGATGACCGAGCAGGTGCTCGATTCGATGGATATCGAGAAGGAGCGCGGCATCACCATCAAGGCGCAGACCGTCCGCCTCAACTACAAGGCGCGCGATGGCGAGACCTATGTGCTCAACCTCATGGATACCCCGGGCCATGTGGACTTCGCCTATGAGGTGAGCCGCTCTCTCGCCGCCTGCGAGGGCTCGCTCCTCGTCGTCGATGCGAGCCAGGGGGTCGAGGCGCAGACGCTCGCCAATGTCTATCAGGCGCTCGATGCCGGGCATGAGATCGTGCCGGTGCTCAACAAGATCGACCTGCCGGCCGCCGAGCCCGAGCGCGTGCGCCAGCAGATCGAGGACGTCATCGGCCTCGATGCCTCGGACGCGGTCGAGATCAGCGCCAAGACAGGGATCAATATCGAAGGCGTGCTGGAAGCGCTGGTGACGCGCCTGCCCCCGCCGGAGGGCGATGCGGCGGCGCCGCTCAAGGCGCTCCTCGTCGATAGCTGGTACGATGCCTATCTCGGCGTCATCATCCTCGTGCGCATCAAGGACGGGCATCTGCGAAAGGGCCAGAAGATCCGCATGATGGCCAAGGGCGCGGTCCATACCGTCGATCAGGTCGGCGTCTTCCGCCCCAAGATGGAGGCGGTGGAGAGCCTCGGGCCCGGCGAGATGGGCTATATCACGGCGGCCATCAAGACAGTCGCCGATTGCGACGTGGGCGATACGATCACCGACGACCGGCGCCCTGCCACCGAAGCCCTGCCGGGCTTCAAACCCTCCGTGCCGGTCGTCTGGTGCGGGCTCTTTCCCGTCGATGCCGATGATTTCGAGAAGCTGCGGGATAGCCTCGGCAAGCTGCGGCTGAACGATGCGAGCTTCCATTACGAGGCGGAAAGCTCGGCGGCGCTGGGCTTCGGCTACCGCTGCGGCTTCCTCGGCCTCCTGCATCTGGAGATCATCCAGGAGCGGCTCTCCCGCGAATTCGACCTCGACCTCATCGCGACCGCCCCTTCCGTCGTCTATCACCTCTACGACCAGAAGGGCGTGATGACGGAGCTGCACAACCCGGCCGATATGCCGGACGTGACCAAGATCGAGCGGATCGAGGAGCCTTGGATCCGCGCCAATATCATGGTCCCCGATGATCACTTGGGCGCCGTGCTGACGCTCTGCAACGAGCGGCGCGGCCAGCAGCAGGATCTCACCTATGTCGGCAACCGCGCCATGGCGGTCTATCGCCTGCCGCTCAACGAGGTGGTCTTCGATTTCTACGACCGGCTGAAATCCTCGACCAAGGGCTATGCGAGCTTCGACTACCAGATGGATGGCTATGAGGAGGGCGATCTCGTGCGCATCTCCATCCTCGTCAACCAGGAGCCGGTGGACGCGCTCTCCTTCATCGCCCATCGCAGCCAGGCCGAAAGCCGCGGCCGGGCGATCTGCGGCAAGCTCAAGGATCTCATCCCGAAGCAGCTCTTCAAGATCGCGATCCAGGCGGCGATCGGCGGCCGCGTCATCGCGCGGGAGACGATCGGCGCGCTTTCGAAGGACGTGACCGCCAAGTGCTATGGCGGCGATATCAGCCGCAAGCGCAAGCTCCTCGAGAAGCAGAAGGAGGGCAAGAAGCGGATGCGCCAGTTCGGCAAGGTGGAAATTCCGCAGAGCGCCTTCCTCGCCGCGCTCAAGATCGATAGCTGAGAGAGGCGCGCACGGCCGCCCTGCGCTGCCGGCGTACGGCCCCTCGCGGCAAAGCAGTTGCGCGCCGCGCCGCTTCTGGCTACAGCACCGAACGGTGCCAGGAGAGATGGCCGAGCGGCTTAAGGCGCACGCTTGGAAAGCGTGTGTACGTGCAAGCGTACCGTGGGTTCGAATCCCACTCTCTCCGCCATTCTTCTCCTCTAGATAATTGATTACTGAGATAGTCCTCCTCTTCAGTGAGAGCTACCCTCGGCCTTACCCACGACTGTCGACAAGCTTGCCGATCGGCTCCCTCCAGGCCACCGCTGTAGCAGTGGGACCGCGTGGGGACCCACGGCGCGGGCGCCGGCCGGGCTGAAAAGCGAAACCCCGCCTCACGGCGGGGCTTCTGGCCCGATTTCTACACGGAGTCGCTGGGCCAATACTGGTCCCGCTCCAGAAGGAGCCCCGCTGCCATCGCCGCCCGAGGCGGATCGTTCGGATGTCGCGCTGCTAGCATTGCGGGTTCCCCTACCTTTTGGCAAGACACCCCTCGCGCACCACGGACCAGCCAGGATAATCTGGCGATGAGCTTTCCTCGATGCGGTCAGCGTCGTCGCGCCATGATTTCTCATACAATGCGTATCTTACCGCGTCCTTTTCACCGTTTGATACGTATCACATAAGTCCTTCCACGGTTGGGAGAGGGCTGAGAGTGCTCGTCCTCGCCGCTTCAATACGACGAAATAGCGCCGCTAATGGCGCCATAGTAAGGTTGAGGCTCGTCATGACCCTCACACCATCTAAAGGGTGGCGCCGCATGAGCAGCTGCACCTTAACACTCTAACGGTTGATACGTATTTCACGATTGCAGCATAGTCGGTCGATACGTATCAAACGAGGACCTGAACTGTGGATGGCATTCGCTTTGAGATCAAACTTCCAAAGCTGTTGATTTCCGCTGAGAACTGACCCGGGCGGGCAGGAATTTTCCACTGAGATTTGACCCATGTTTCAACGTGCTTCCGTCGTGTTTTGGCGGAGGCGCATGGAGTGTTGGACATGGCATTTCTGAGCATCATCCGCCGCTGGCATCTGCGGGAGCATGTGCCGATCCGTAAGATTTCCCGGCGGACGGGCGTATCGCGGAATACGGTCCGCAAATATCTTCGGGCCGGGACAGTGGAGCCGAAGTTCAAGATTCCAGATCGGCCGAGCAAGCTGGATGCGTTCTCGGAGCAGTTGATGGCCTGGCTCAAGCGAGAGGCCGGGCGATCGCGGAAGCAGAAAGGTACGCTTCGCCAGCTTTACCTTGACCTCGTCGCCCTGGGGTATGACGGGTTCTATAACCGGGTGGCGGCTTTTGCCCGGGTCTGGCGAGAGGAATGCCAGCGCTTACAGCAGACGAGCGGGCGGGGTATCTTTGTGCCGCTGACCTTCGCGCCCGGCGAAGCCTTCCAGTTTGACTGAAGCGAGGATCACGCGGTGATCGGCGGCGCGCGCGTCAAGCTGCAGGTCGCGCACACCAAGCTCAGCTATAGCCGGGCCTTCATAATCCGTGCCTACCGGCTCCAGACCCATGAGATGCTGTTCGACGCGCATAATCATGCGTTCCGGGTTCTGGGGGGCGTGCCGCGTCGCGGGATCTACGACAACATGCGCACCGCGGTGGATAAGGTTGGCCACGGCGAGGCGCGGCCGGCGAGGCGCGGCCGGCGAGGCGCGGCCGGCGAGGCGCGGCCGGCAAGGCGCGCACCATCAATCTACGCTTCCAGGCGATGACGAGCCATTATCTCTTCGAGCCAGAGTTCTGTAATCCGGCCGCGGGCTGGGAGAAGGGCCAGGTCGAGAAGAACGTCCAGGATGCCCGCCACCCGCCTCTGGCAGACGGCGCCACCCATGGAGAGCCTGGACGCATTGAACGCCTGGCTCGAGGACCGCTGCCGGGCCCTGTGGGGGCAGACGCCGCACGGGCGCGAACCCGGCACGATCGCTGACGCCTGGGCCGAGGAGGTGGAGAGCCTGATGCCTCTGGGCCGCCTCTTCGATGGCTTTGTCGAATACACCAAGCGCGTCTCCCCGACGTGTCTCGTTTATCTTGACCGCAGCCGCTACAGCGTGCCGGCATCCTTCGCCAATCGGCCGGTCAGCCTGCGCGTCTATCCCGAACGGATCGTCATCGCCGCGGAAGGTCAGATCCTCTGCGAGCACCCCCGCGTCATCGATCGTTCGCATGATGGCCGGGGGAAGACCATTTATGACTGGCGCCATTATCTCGCGGTCCTGCAGCGCAAGCCCGGGGCCTTACGGAACGGAGCGCCGTTCCTGGAGCTACCAGAGGCCTTCAAACGCCTGCAGCAGCGCCTCGGGCATGCTCCTGGTGGCGATCGGGAGATGGTGGAGGTCTTAGCGCTTGTCCTGCACCACGACGAACAGGCCGTCCTGGCCGCCGTCGAGCTTGCCCTGGAGGACGGCGTGCCCTCCAAAACCCATATCCTCAACCATCTCCACCGCCTGACGAACGGCAAGGCGCCGGTGCCTCCCGCCGTCAGAGCACCGCAGGCCTTGGTCCTGACCCGGGAACCGATCGCTGATGTCGGCCGTTACGATAGCCTCCGGCAGGACGGGGAGAACCGTCATGCGTCATGATCCCGCCAGTGCGGCGCTCGTCATCATGCTCCGCAGCCTCAAGATGTATGGCATGGCGCAGGCGGTTGAAGACCTGGCGCAGCAGGGCGCTCCGGCCTTCGAAGCCGCCGTGCCGATGCTCTCTCAGTTGCTGAAGGCTGAGACCGCGGAGCGCGAAGTCCGCTCCATGGCCTATCAGCTCAAAGCCGCCCGCTTCCCGGCCTACCGGGATCTGGCCAGCTTCGACTTCTTGTCGAGTGAGATCAACGAAGCGCTCGTCCGCCAGCTCCATCTCTGCGCCTTCATCGAAACCGCCGACAACATCGTGCTCGTCGGCGGTCCAGGCACTGGCAAAACCCATGTCGCAACAGCGCTTGGCATCCAGGCGATCGAGCATCACAAAAAGCGCGTTCGCTTCTTCTCGACCGTCGAACTGGTCAACGCTCTTGAGCAGGAGAAGGCGCAAGGGCGCGCCGGCCAAATCGCAGGGCGCCTCATCCACTCCGATCTCGTCATCCTCGATGAGCTCGGCTACCTGCCGTTCAGCGCCTCAGGCGGCGCTTTGCTGTTCCATCTGCTCAGCAAGCTCTACGAGCGCACCGGTGTGGTTATCACCACCAACCTCAGCTTCAGCGAGTGGTCCAGCGTCTTCGGCGACGCCAAGATGACCACCGCGCTGCTCGATCACCTGACGCAACCTTGCCACATCCTGCAGACTGGCAACGACAGCTTCCGCTTCAGGAATAGCTCCGCGCAGAAAACCCAAAAGCGAAAGGAGAAGACTCTTCCCTTGACGGCATCCTGACCCCAAAATCATAAATCACCTGGGTCAATTCTCGATGGAACGCCCAGGTCAGTTCTCAGCGGAAATCAACACTGGCTCGATTACGTCTCATGCTCGCCGTATCGCGTGCCCGTCGCCCGCCTCGCCGCCGCCCAAGCCGCCATCGGCGCCCGGCGGGACTTCTATAGCTAGCGAGGATGGCAGAGGCAGCCCGCGGCCTTCAGGTGATTGGCGTCGACTCCCGCCCTTTGAGGGCCGCGCGGATGCCCGCGCCGAGTGGCGTGCCAAGCCCGGTAACCGGGTCCCACCCGGGGCCGCAGGTATAGCCGTTGTTGTTGCCGGCGGTGATATCCGTAAAGGCAGAAGGTGCGGCATAAAGCGCCGGGTTGACGAACCCTGCCTTGTTGCCGAGCGACTGGTTGATGAGCGCGATGAGCGCTGCCCAGAGCGGTGCCACGGCGCTGGTGCCGCCGACCACGGCCTCCTCCCCATCGATTGAGACGACATAGCCGGTCGCCGGATCGGCATCCCCGGCGACGTCCGGCACACCCCGCCCCGTCTCGGTATTACCCGTCTGCCATACCGGCTTGGAGAAGTAGCCGCTGTAGCCTCCGCCGGTGGCCCCCTCGGTGGCACCGTCGTTCCAGGCGGTCTCCGCACCCTGCGGCGGCAGGCGCGTTCCCCCACAGCCAAGCACATGCGGGCTCGACGACGGGAAATCGACGGTCAGCGCGCCATCCGCACTGCCGTCCGACGCGCCGCTGTCGCCCGAGGCCGCGCAAATGGTGATACCGAGGCTGGCCGCGGTCTGGAAGAGCTGGTCCATCGCATCGAGGTCCTGCGTCGCCCAGCCAGTCTCCGGCCCGCCCCAGCTGATGGAGAGGACGGAGGGCGAGCGCTGCGCATCATGAACGGCGGCGGAGACCGCGTCGAGGAAGGCGCGGCTGGAATTCCCGCCGAAGTAGACCGCGATGTTGGCGGCGGGCGCGACGGCCCCGGCGATCTCGATGTCGAGCTGAACCTCTCCGTCGGCGCCATTGGCCTGGCCGGAAGGAGCATTGCCGTTGCCATCCACCGCCACCGCCTCCAGGGTTCCGGTCCGGTGGATGCCGAGCGTCGTGAAATATCGCGAAATCAGCGCAGGGTCGTAGCCGCCGCCGAGCTCGATCAGCGCGATGGTTTCGTTCGCGCCGTCGACATCGCTGGGGAAGCCGTAGCGGGCCGCGACCTGGCGCGGGGTATAGGAGGCGACCGGCGCCGTCGTCCTCGGCCGGATGCGAAAATGCGGCTTGGCAACCGGCCGCTGATCGAAGCCCATAACGGCAACGATGTGCTCGGCCAGATCAGGCGGCACATGCAGATGGCCCGACCGGCAGATATAGTCCCGCATGCCGAAGCGGTAGCGGCCCAGGCCCTCAGGCTCGAAAGCGCTTTGCGCTTGCGCGTAGGTGCCGGAGAGCCGCACGCAGTGCTGCTCTCCGCTTGCATGCTCGACCGTGAGCCCTTGCGCGCGGACGTAATCGACGAGCCGTTCGATGACGGCCGGGCGGGTCGCGTGGCGGTGGCCATATTCTTGGCGCGACAGGCGAGGCCCGAGCGGGGCGATCGGCTGATGCGGCTTGAGGACGATCGTAAGCCGGATCGGCTCGCTGCCGGCGACGTCGCCGATTCGCGCCTCGGCGGGCTCCATGCAGAAGCTGGGAGCGAGCGCCTGCAGGTGATGCCTGGCCATAATTGACCCTTTCAAGGAATTGGCGGAGTTGAGAAGCCCGACCGCTTAGGATCCGGGTCGGCCCTGGGCCTGCTGCGTGGTCGCCTGCAGCGCCCGGATGCGCGCCAAGGCCGCGTGATCGCTCGTGGCGCTGTGATAAAGCTGCACGAGGTCGGCCTTCAGCGCGGTGCGCGATCCACTGTCGAGATAGATCATGTGCCCAGACGGATAGTAGCGGATGGTGAGGTTCTGCCGCACGGTCGCGTTGTCCAGCGGCATGTTCTGCAGATCGAGCGTTGTCTGGTAAAACGGCGTGACGGAATCGTAGTAGCCGTTCGCCGAGAGCACCTTGAGATCGACGTTGAGGCTCATCGTCGCGGCCAGATCGCCCGCCGTGTAGAGGATGACGTTGCCGGAAGCGTCGATCCCTTTCTGGGCTCCGGTCGGGTCGACATGATGGAAATCCCAGTTGGCAAACGTCTGGTCGTTGAGGTCGGTGAAAGAGGAGGTCGAGGTGTAGCGGAGCTGGTCGTTCAGGTAGCTGTTCCACATCGCGGTATAGGCACCGTTGACCGCCGTCATCGTCGGGTCATTGCCGCCCGACATCGGATCGATCGTGGCGGCGATGCCGGTATCGACGCCGGTCGCCCGCCCGTCATAGGAGCCAAGGGCGAGCCCCTTGTCCTTGAGCAGCGTGACGAGAAAGTCGGAGATGCCGATGCCGTTGGCCGCGGCCACGTTGAGCGCCCAGCTTCTCAGCGTGTCCTCGTCGATACCGATCATGTCCGACAGTTCCTTGACCGTCTGCGGATCGGGATGAGGCATCTCCTTCAGCGCCGCCGCATATTTCGTGCCCGCGAATGCCATCGCCTGCTCGGCATAGGGCGGCAGCGTCGGCGGTACCGAGGCGACCTTGGTGCGATGATGATACCACGCATCCGCAGCCCAGGTGGGCATGAGCCCGACCGGGTTGCCGGCCTGGGCGTAATCGAGAATGGAGGACTGGATGGTGAGCCCGTTCAGATCGACCCCGTCTTCGTGCAGCATGTAGCTCAGCACGGCCGTCCTGGCGGTGCCGTAGGACTCGCCGTAGAGGAATTTCGGGGAATTCCAGCGGTCATTCACCGTCAGGAAGCGCTTGATGAACTGCTTGAGCGAGGCGGCATCCTGGTCCGTGCCCCAGAAATCCTTGTTCACCTTCGGTGCGATCGCGGCGGAATAGCCGGTGCCGACCGGATTGATGAAGACGAGATCGCTGAAGTCGAGCAGGCTGTCCGGATTGGTCTCGATCGTGTAGGGCGCGGGCGGCGTGAAATCAGGCAGCGCGGTACGCAGCCGCATCGGCGCGAAGGAGCCGAGTAGCACATAGACGGAGGACGAGCCGGGGCCGCCATTGTAGAAGAAGGTGACGGGCCGGGCGCTCGGATCCGCGCCCTCGGCAAGGAAGGCGACGTAGAAAATGGTCGCCTCCGGCTTAGAACTGCTAGCGTCCACCGCCACGAGGTGGCCGGCGAGCGCGGTATAGTCGATCGTCTTGCCGCCTATGGTGACCTGGTGATGGGTGACGGCCGCATGCTCCGCCGCATCGCTGACATTGTCCTCCGGCCCATTGCCGTAGGCCACCGGGTCCATATAGGGCTGGTCCTGGTCGGCCTTGCGAACCGGGGCCTGGGCGGAACCCTTTGCTGGCGCAGCGGAATCGGTCATCGGCATGGCCTCCGGTGTCAGTCTTGGACGCCGGCCTGATGTGCCGGCGGCGGCAGTCTGACCGTCAGATGGGGATGTGCACGCAGTATGACCAGAGCCTCCCCCGCCGCCATTTCATCCCCCGACGCCCCCTACGGCATAGCCATGGCACCCCATCATCCCGAGCGGCATCGCCCGCTGATGGATATAGGGCGCAAGCGGGATTGCTACTGGCAGATAGCCCGGAGCGGTTCGCGTCAGCCAAGGCCGCGCCAGAGCCCAACAGCTTATGGCACGAGGGCGGCGTCGAACCCGTCCGGCACGATGCCCCGTGGCTTCGCATCCGGCGAAGGATCGGCCGGCAGAAAGCGCCCGCGCCGACCGGCCAAGGTGACGACGCCCTCTTCCATCACCACCTGCCCGCGCGCCATCGTCAGCACCGGCCAGCCGGTCACGGAAAGGCCTTCATAGGGCGTATAGTCAATCGCATGCTGCATGAGGGCATTGGTCAGCGTGACCTGTCGCTCAGCCTCCCAGAGCACCAGATCGGCATCGAAGCCAGGCGCGACGCTCCCCTTGCGGCCATAGAGACCAAAGCGCCTCGCAGGCGTGGTCGCCGTCAGCTTGACGAAGTCATTGACCGAGATATGCCCTTTCGTAACACCTTCGCTGAAGGTGATGGCCATGCGCGTAGCCAGCCCCGGCACGCCATTCGGAATGCGGGTAAAATCGGCATCCGTTCCGTTGACCGCCTTGCCATGCGGCCCTGCGAAGCTGTAGCCGCAATGATCGGAAGAAATAACATCGAGCGTGCCGGCGCGGATAGCAGCCCATAGCCCCGCGGCATCCCCCGCATTCCGCGGGCTCGGGCTGCACATGAATTTCGCGCCCTCCCTCCCCGGCCGCGCCATCTCCGCCGCCGTCAGCACGAGATACTGCGGACAGGTTTCGCCCGTGACCTTCACGCCGCGCGCCCTGGCGCGCGCGATCTCCTCCGCCACTTCGGCGCAGGAGACATGGAAGACGTGGATCGGCTGATCGACGAGTTCGGCGAGCGCAATGGCGCGGTGCGTCGCCTCCCGTTCGACGACGCGCGGCCTGGAAAGCGCGTGCGAGGCCGGTTCGGCACGGCCGGCGCGCAGAAGTGCCTCGGCGCGCCAGCGAATGGCATCGTAATTCTCGCAATGCACGCAAACCATCGCGCCCAGCCGCTTGGCGGCAGCCAGAACCTCGAGATACTCGCCATCCGTCACGTGAAAGGGATCGTAGGTCAGGAACATCTTGAAGCTGCGCGTGCCGCCCGCGATGATCGCGGGCAATTCCTCGTGCAGCACAGCCTCGGTCGGGTCGGTGATGATCTGGTGCAAGGTGTAGTCGATCGGAGAAAGCGCGGCGCGCGCGGCGTAGGCTTCGGCATGGGCCGCGATCGGCTCCCCCTTGAACTGCGGGCTGAAGGGGATGAGCGTCGTTGTCCCGCCGGCGAAGGCTGAGCGGGCGGCTGTGGCAAAACTCTCTTCGTGGATCGAGCCATCAGCTTCCAACTGCTCGACATGACAATGGCTGTCGATGCCCCCCGGCAGGACGAGGCGGCCCGCCGCGTCGATCATGCGGGCGCCGTCGAGGCCAAGACCGATTGCGGCGATCGTCTCGCCCGTGATGCCAATATCGGCGACGAAGCTATCGGCGGCGGTGACGATGGTGCCGCCGCGGATGACGATATCATAGCTCATGAGCGCGATCTCCTCTTGGCCGGCGCGGCATCCCGGCCGCTCATCACATCCAGCATTTCGGCCGCGACGTTGCGCAGATGCGTGACCATGGCAGCGCGGGCGCGGCGCGGGCTACCTTCGAGGACAGCGTCGAGAAGGGCGACATGCTCGGCCATGTCTCGCGGCACGCGGCCCTCCGGGCTCGTCAGCTCGAAAAGGCGCGTCGTCATGCGCAGTTCTCGGATCATGCGCACCATGACGCCGTTGTTGAGCGCCTCGGGGAAGAGAAGATGCAGCCGGTCGTCCATCTCCCAATGAGCGTCGGTCTGCGTCTCGCCGCGGCCGAGCGCGATCACCTCTCCGCGCATCGCTTGCAGGGTCTCCGGCGCCACACGCCCGATTGCCAGCTCCACCGCCTCGCCCTCGATAAGCTCACGCACTTTCAGGGCCTGGAAGAATTCCACCGCCGGCACGCGGCGCACGGCATAGGAGCGCGACCCCTGCTTGACGAGCAGCCCCTCGGCGGCGAGGCGCAAGATGGCCTCGCGGATTGGCGTGCGCGAGATTTCCAGCTGCTCGGCGAGCCGCCCTTCCACGACCAGGCTGCCGGCCGGCAGCTTGCGGGTGAGCACAAGCCTGCTCAGCGCCTCATAGGCCCGTTCAGCGAGGCTGCCCTCGTTCTCGTTCGGCGCCGCTTCGCTCATGCCATCTCCTTCATCAGCCCGGCTTCAATGAGCGCGGCGCGAAGCAGCACAATCTCCCCCTCCGGCAAGGCAGTGACGGGCGCGCGCGGTGCCGGGTTAGGCCAAAGCCCGAGCAGCCCCATGCAAGCCTTAAGGCGCGCCGTTGCCAAGCCCCCCGGCGCGCGGCCGTAGATACCGTTCGCGAGCGGCTGGATGCGGCCATGAAGCGCGCGGGCGGTCGCGAGGTCGCCTTCCCGCACCGCGCGGTCGAGCGCGACGATTTCACGCGGCATCAGCACGGCGAGGCTGACGAGGCTGCCCTCGCTGCCGAGAACGAAGCAGGAGAGCATATGCTCATCACCCGAGGCCATGACCGCGACATAGGGCGCCGCCTTTTGTACGAGACGGCGGTTCTGCTCGTAGCGGTTGCTCTCCCAACTCCCTTCTTTGATGGCGACGACGCCTGGCATCCGCACAAGGTCGTCCAGAACCTCCGGGCGATAGGCCATGGCCGAGGAGACCGGCGCCTGATAGAGCATGAGCGGCAGGCCGCAGGCGCTGGCAATCGCGCGATGATGCGTCACCGCCATGTGCCGGTCCTGGGATAGCGCCCAGGAGAAGGGGGGAAAGACCAGCACGCTATCCGCCCCGGCATCCCGCGCATCCTGCGCATGCCCTGCCGCTTCCTCGGTCGCTTCCGCGACCACGCCGGACACGATGATAAGGCGATCACCGACGGCATCGGCCGCGATTTCCACGACCCGGCGGCGCTCCTCGCGGCTGAGGAGAAAATTCTCGCCCGCATGGCCGTTGCAGAGCAGGCCGACGATTCCCGGTATCTCGGCATAGCTGCGGAAGTGCGCGGCGAGCCGTGGCTCGTCGATCCGGCCGTCTGCGAGGAAGGGCGTCAGCGTCGCGACATAAATGCCGTGGAAGGGATTCTCGTAGGAAGGGATCACGCTGGTTCCTCAGGCTTGCTCGCGGCGCGGCTTCATCAACCGCGCGGGATCGAAGAGGGGTTGTTCGGGCTCGCGGCCGAGAATCCGCTCGGCCAGCAGCCGGCCGATATAAGGGGCGCTGGTATAGCCGGAATGGACGCAACCGATGACATAGGCTTCCGTGAGGCCGGGAAGCGGGCCGACCATCGGCATCGCGTCCTCGGTCTCTGACTCGAGCCCGAGCCAGATGCGCAGCACGCGCGTTTCGCCAAGGGCCGGAATGGCGTGGCGGGCGAGCTGGATATTGCCGATGAGATTATCCGGGATCGGCTCGATGCCGCCGCGGATGGGATCGCCCTTGCCCTGCCATCCACCACCGATCAAGACCGTGCCATTCTCGAACTGCTTGAGAGAAAGAAGCCCGTTCGCGATGCCGACGACCGATCGCATGACGGGTCTCATGCGCTCGGTCACGATCAGCTGGTTGATGAGGCATTTTACCGACACATTCAGGCCGAGCCAGGCGAGCATAGTCTCAAGCCAAACGCCGCCGGCGAGCACGATACGCCGGGCGCGGATCGGCGCGCCGTCGCCCCGGCGGATGAGGTAGCCGGCATCCGAGACCTCGATCCCCTCCACGCCTTGGCCTTCATGCAGCGCAACACCTGCTTGCAGCAGCGCGGTGCGGTAGCCACGGCCGGTAAGATAGGCCGTGACATGGCCGTCTAGCTCGCAGAAGGCCGCGGCGCGGATGGCGGGATTGATGCCGGGCTCGATGGCGCGGGCCTCGGCCGGCGTGATGATCCGGATGGGCGCGCCCATGGCGGACCTCGCCGCGGCGCGCTTCACCAACATCTCCTCTTCCGCTTCGGTGAAAGCGAGCGAGAAGCCCGGCGCCGAGCGCGCACCAACATCGCTACCGAGCCACTCCGCGGAGGAGAGCCACAATTCGCGCCCCTTCATCGCGTAGGGGATAAGGGCCGCGCGCGTCATATGCAGGGTCAAGGTACCGGCATTCACCCCCGAAGCTTCCCGGCAAATCTCCCCGCGGTCGATCAGCGTCGTCCGCATGCCACCATGGGCAAGCCACAGCGCCACTGTCGCCCCCATGGCCCCTGCGCCGATCACGGCACTGTCGAAGGTCTCCTCGCTCATAGCGGCGCCGGCGGCGGCAGCTTGAGATCGCCATAGGCGCGATCACCCGCCAGCTGGTCGAGCGGCAGGGGGCGGAAGGGCGTGCGGCCGGTGAACTGGCTCACCTCCTGCCGGCTGCCGCCTTCGAGGGCGAGCACCGCGCCCACCACATCGCCGCAAATCCGCCCCTGGCAGGGGCCCATGCCGCAACGCGTCCAGGCTTTCAGCTGATTAAGGCTGCGAGCCCCCTCGGCCGCCGCCTGCGTGAGTTCCGCACGCGTGACATCCTCGCATCGGCAGAGCACGGTCTCGGGCGGAATCGCCTGCACCTGTCCCTGGCGCAACGCCATGAGCCTCGCCATCGCCGTGCCGAACCGCCGGGCGCGCGCGGCATCACGCCGCAGCGGCGCTGCCGCCCGCCGGAATTCCGCCTCCGCGACGAGGCCGAGGTCATGCGCGATACAGAGGCCCGCCAACCTCCCGTCACACGCGGCTGCCGCCGCACCAGCGATGCCGCCACCGTCACCCGCGACGTAGAGCCCCGCAATGGAGCTGCGGTAATGGGCATCCAGCTTCGGCGCCCAGCCGCCGCGCAACGGCTCGAAATGATGCGCTGCCCGCAGCAGGCGGGTGATGTCCGTCGATGCCGTCAGCCCGTTGCCGACCGCGACCGCATCGACCTCGAAGCGCTGCAGACGCCCCGCCAGCGGCATGCCATTGGCAGCAACCGGCCCGACCGTTACCGACACGCTGCCAGCCCCTCCCTCCTCCACCTGTCGTATTGCATGGCGGTAGAGAACGGGCACGCCGGCGCGCGCCAGCTTGGCCCGCCAGCCAAGCCCGCGCGCCGCAAGATCCGGCCGCGAGGCGAGTGCCGGCCAGTCGGCGAGCCACTCCGCACGGGAAGCGAGATCGACGATGGCAGCAACCTGTCCGCCAGCCTTCAGAATGCCGATGGCGACCACCAGCAGGAGCGGCCCCTGCCCCGCTACCAGCGTGAGCCGCCCCGGCAGGATGCCCTGCGACTTGAGCATGATGGTGGCGCCGGCCAGCCCCACCACCTCCGGCCTTGTCCATCCGGGGAAGGGCACCACCCGCTCTTGCGCGCCGCTCGCGGCCAGCACAGCCATTGCTTCATAGGAAATTGGGCCGCCAGGCCCCAGCGCATCGACGCGAAAGCCAGGCGAGACGGACCAGACGGTATGGTCGAAAAACTGCCGCACGCGGCTGGCGCGCAGACGATCCCTCAGCCGCCGACCGACCGGATCGGCCTGACCTTGGATCGCGCCCGAGAAAGCGCGCGGCGGCGCCCGATAGACCTGGCCGCCAGCCTGCGGCGCCTCATCCATCAGGATAACCGAGAGGCCGCGCGCATCAGCCTCGAGGGCGGCCTCGACGCCCGCCGGGCCGCCGCCCACGATGATCAGATCGGCCGCGCTCACGGCACGGTGCCGGATGACACCACCATGCCGCCCGCGACCTCCAGGCGGCAGGCGGGGTGACGCACGCCGTCGGCGACGACGGTGCATTCCTGGCAGAGGCCCATCCAACAAAAGCTACCGCGGGGCGATCCCTCTCGCGGGCTGCGGCGCAGCGCGAGGATGCCGGCAGCCCGCAACGCGGCCGCCACGGACTCGCCGCGATAGGCTTCGATCGGCCTGCCATCGAAGAAAAAGCGAAGCTTTTCGCCTCTCTCGGCATCGGCTGAGCGAAGCGTTTCTGGCTCGCGCGGTGATTGACTTTCGTCCATTCCAATGGTTCTTTTGTCGACAAGCGGTATATGATTGGTATACCGATATGGGTCGCGATGCAATCTTGAAAGGGGTGACTACCATGGGTGCCTTCACCTGGATCGGCCGCCTGGCCGGCCTCGCCTGCCTTCTTGCCGCGCCTGTTGCGGCCGAGGCCCACAGCCTCGACCAAATCCTCTCTGCCAAGACGCTGGTGGTCGGAATCAACCCGAACCTGCCGCCGCTCGGCTCCTTCGATGCCCAGAACAAGATCCAGGGCTTCGACGTAGACATTGCCAACAAGCTCGGCGCGATGCTCGGCGTGACGGTGCAATTCGTACAGGTGAACTCGGCGGATCGCGTGCCCTATCTCGTCACCGGCAAGGCGGACCTCATGATGGGCGCGCTGACCCGCACGCCGGCCCGCGCGCAGGTGATCGATTTCTCCCTGCCGATCCAGACGGAGGCGATCAGCGCGCTCGTCAAGGATGCCTCCTCCTACAAGAGCATGGCCGATCTCAACGCCTCCAGCGTCAAGCTGGCGGAAGTGCGCGGCACGACCCCGCTCGACTATGTCAAGCAGAACCTCCCCAAGGCGCAGGTCACGCTCTATGACAACTACCCCGATGCGGTGCGCGCTTTCGAGCAAGGCCGCGACAATGCCATCGTTGATGTCGTGGATTATCTCGGCGCCTACACGAAGCAGTATCCAGCCAAAACCCGCGTGCTGACCGACAAGAACGCGGAAGTCGATTATGATTGCATCGGCCTCGCCTTCGGCAATGCCGCGCTGAAGTCCTGGCTCAACGTCGCAATCTACGAGATCGAGACGGATGGCTTCCTGAACGACACCTACAAGAAGTGGTTCGGCATGGCGCCGGCCTATCCGATTCCCGTCAGCCCCTACTTCTAAGACCAGCGCGGGAAGGCGTCCTGGGCCCATGCACTACGTTCTGCACTACGGCCAGATTACGCCCTACCTGCCCTATCTGATGGGCGGGATGCTGATCAGCCTGGCGCTCAGCATCCTGTCCTTTGCCGGCGGCATGGTGATTGGTCTCTTCTTTGCCATGCTGCGCCATGAGGGCGGCATTCCGGCGCGCCTTGTGCGCTGCTACGTCGCCTTCTTCACCAACACGCCGCAGCTTGTGCAGATCTACGTGATCTATTTCGGCCTACCCGATTTCGGTATTCTCTTCTCGCCCTTCTCGGCCGTGCTCATTGGCATGACGCTGAACGCCGCCGGCTACCTGACCGAAATTCTGCGTGGCGGCCTCGCCTCCGTGCATCAGCCTGAGCTCGATGCCGCCGAGACGCTGAATATGACCCGGCTCCAGACGCTCCGCCACGTCATCCTGCCGCATCTCTTCCGCATCACCATGCCGGCCTTGACCAATCAGTACATTCTCATGACCCTCGGCACCTCCATGGCCGCGATCTTCGGTGTAGAAGAGCTTACCGGCCGCGCCTTCAACATCAATTCGACAACCTTCCGCTCGATCGAGATCTTCACCACCGTTGCTGGGCTCTACGTCGTCGTCACCTTCATCGCGACGATCCTCCTGGCGCTCTTCGGTCGCTGGGCCTTCCGCGCCCGTGTTCCGGTCATTTAACGATGCTGACCTTCATCATCGCGGAAATCCCCCGCCTTTTCACGAGCTACAACATCATCTTGCTGCTGCACGCCGCCCTCGTCACGTTGGCGCTGTCCGCCGTCGGATGCGCGGTTGGGCTTGTCGTCGGCTTCGGCCTCAGCCTCGCCCGGCTCTCCAAGCGCGCGGTGTTCTGGCCGCTCAAGCTTGTCGCCTTTCTCTACGTCGAGATCCTGCGCCGCGTGCCCTTCCTCATCACGCTGATGATGTTCTTCTTCGGGTCGCAGGTGCTCGGCTTCAGCTTCTCGCCGTTGCTGACGGCCTTCATCGCAAGCTCGGTGATATCCACCGCCTTTGTGGCCGAGATCGTGCGCACCGGGCTCATGGCGGTCAGGCCGGCGCAGATCGAAGCGGCGGAGGTGATGAATTTCTCGGCCTGGACAACCTTTTGGCATGTCCGCCTGCCGCAGGCCTGGCCGATCATGCTGCCGCCAGTCTTCAGCTATTTCGTGCTCTTTATCAAAGACACGGCGCTCGCATCCCAAGTGGGCGTACTGGAACTGACGCAGGCAGGAAAGATCCTAACGACCAAGGGATTCTCGGCCTCCCTCGTCTATGGCGCCGTGCTCGTCCTGTATTTCGCAATTTCCTATCCCCTGGCCCGCTTCGGCAACTATCTGGAGAGACGCATTGGCGCAGCTCGACATTCGCGGCCTCGAAGCGCGGTATAGCGATCTCACCGTTCTCGACGGCATCACCCTCACCGTGGAGCGCGGTGAGATCGTCAGCCTCATCGGCCCCTCAGGTTCAGGCAAGAGCACGTTGCTGCGCGTCATCACCGGGCTCCTGCCGCCGCGCGCCGGCACGGTTTCAGTCGGCGGCGAGACGGTGAATTACGCGGACCGCGCTTCACTCCGCCGAGCGCGTGAGAAGCTCGCTATCGTGTTCCAGCAATACAACCTGTTCGGCAACATGAATGTGCTGCGCAACGTCATGGTCGCGCCCGTCACCATCAAGAAGCGCGCTCGCGCCGAGGTGGAGGCGGAAGCCCGCCGACTGCTCGACAAGGTCGGTCTTGGCCATAAGCTCGCTGCCTACCCCGATGAGCTTTCCGGCGGCCAGCAGCAGCGCGTCGCCATCGCCCGCGCTCTCTGCCTCAAGCCCGACATTCTGTTGCTCGACGAAGTGACCTCCGCGCTCGACCCTGAGCGTGTCGGCGAGGTGCTTGACACCATCAAGCTCCTTGCAGCGGAGCATATGACGCTGCTCATCGTCAGTCACGAAATGGCATTTGTGCGCGAGGTCTCCAACCGTGTCGTCTTCATGGCCGAGGGCAAGGTGCAGGAGGTCGGGCCGCCGGCGCAGATCTTCGATGCGCCGCAGATGCCGCGCACCCAAGCCTTCGTCAGCCGGATCATGCGGCACTGAACGCAGCCGTCAGATCGTTTGCCAGAAGCCAGGCTTGTTTGGCAGCATGCGCTAGCGACGAGCGCGTATAATGATGGCGGATGTCACGTTGCTAGAAACGTGGAGAAAAGTGCTTGTTCGCGCGTTTTCTGCCGTTTTATGTGAGAATATTCCCGAGCGGAGCGTCTCAGTATTGCCACCGAATATGCGAACAGGAGATGGTTCTGTTCGTTACCCACCGTCCACGACAGGACGGCCAAGCCGGCACCGCAGCAAGTCACGGCTCGGCTCCTCACGGTAGCAAGCCTCCATCCATGCGGCGGCGTCTTCGGCGACATCTACCGACATCAACGTTTGACCTTGCGGCAACGTACGCCGATAAATTTCTCATATTCGCGGCACCAAAGGCGAGCAGGAGGCCGGGATGTCGACGGCTGATGTCTGCCGAAAGCACGTTGTCAGCTCGGCGACGTTCTATAAGTTCAAAGCCCGGTATGGGGGCCTTGAGGTGTCTGAAGCCCGGCGGCTGAAGGCACTCGAGGATGAGAACGGCAAGCTGAAGAAGCTGCTGGCTGAGGCGATGCTGGACAATGCGATCCTCAAGGATGTTGCGGCAAAAAGTGGTAGCGCCCGGCGTCAAGCGGGAAGCGGTGGCCCACGTCGTCGCGATGCACGGGGTGAGCCAGCGCCGGCGTGCCAAGTCCTGACAGTGGATCGCTCGAGCGTTCGCTACCAACACGTTCGCCCCGACGATGCCGAAGCACGCATTGCCATGAAGTCAGTGGCGGCGGAGCGTAGGCGGTTCGGCTACCGGCGCATCCACATCATGCTGAGGCGGCAGGGGATCGTGATGAACCTCAAGAAGCTACGGCGGCTCTACCGGGAAGAACGTCTCCAGGTGCGGCGGCGAGGCGGGCATAAACGGGCGCTCGGGACGCGTCGACCTCTGCTGTTGCCGGACGCGGTGAACCGACGCTGGAGCCTCGATTTCGTCAGCGACGCCTTGACGGACGGCCGCCGGTTGCGGGTGCTTGCCATCGTAGACGATTTCAGCCGGGAATGCCTGGCCTTGGTTGCCGACACGTCACTCTCGGGCCTCCGTGCCCTCATCGAAACTGTGCCGTATCAGATCCACACCGTCCTCACCGACAATGGCATGCAGTTCTGCCACTGGCCCCGTAACAGGTCAGGCCCCACTGCCCAATACAGCATGCACATGTTCGATCGCGTCTGCCGCAAGAACAACATCGAGCATCGCCTGACCAAGCCCAACCATCCGTGGACGAACGGGCAGGTCGAGCGGATGAACCGCACGATCAAAGAGGCAACCGTCAAGCGCTACCACTATGACACCCACGACCAGCTGAAATCGCATCTGCAGCTCTTCGTGGACGCTTACAACCACGCGCGCCGCCTGAAGACCCTGAGAGGCCTCACGCCCTACGAATATGTCTGCTCGATCTGGACCGCAGAGCCGGATCGATTCAGGATCAACCCGTCACACCACATCCCGGGACCAAACACCTGGTCGGCGCGGCCGCTATCCGCTTCGGTGTGCCGCTCGCGGCGGTCGGGGTGGCGGTGCTGGCGCAGGAAAAGGGCTGGGGTCTGTTTCAGGTGCTGCACCTGCCCGCCCTGCTCACCATCCCTTTATCCCTGTTGATGCTCGACTTTGTGATCTACGCGCAGCATCGTCTGTTTCACGCCGCGCCATTGCTCTGGCGCGTGCATCGCATGCATCATTCCGATCTCGACCTGGATGCGACATCGGCGCTGCGCTTCCACCCGATCGAAATCATCCTGTCGATGCTGGTCAAGATGGCGGCGGTTCTGGCGCTTGGCGCGCCGCCGGTCGCGGTCGTGCTGTTCGAGATCATCCTCAACGCCACGGCAGAGTTCAATCACGCGAATCTGGCGCTGCCACGCGGGCTCGATCACGCCTTGAGGATGGTGCTGGTGACACCGGATATGCATCGGGTTCATCATTCCGTACGGCGCGCCGAGACGGACAGCAATTTCGGCTTCAACCTGCCCTGGTGGGACCATCTCTTCGGCACATACAAGGCCGATCCTGCGGAGGGACAGGTCGGTATGGCGCTCGGGCTTGAGGAGTTTCGCGAAGCGTGGGATTCGGGCGTGCTCCGGCTGCTCCGCCAGCCATTCCTCCCGCTCCGCCAGCATCCGGGCGCGGGCGAATAATCTCGCAACAAACACGTAACCTCATGGCCTGCTTGCGGCCAATACGGGCACAGCGCGCCTGGCGCTGAACCCGCAAGAGGACGTTACCATGAACCGCCGGACAATGACGACGACGATCCTGACCGCAGCCGCCGGCATCGCGGCGGCCGCCGCCCTGCCGCTGAGCCCCGCCGCACATGCGGCAGCGCCCAAGCTTGAGAAATGCTACGGTATCAACGCCGTGGGCCGGAATGATTGCGCGGCGGGCGCCCATTCCTGCGCGGGCCAGGCCACCATCGCGCGCGATCCTGCCTCCTTCGTGCTGCTTCCGCAGGGTGATTGCCAGAAGATCGCTGGCGGCTCTCTGAAAGCCTCCTGATCCGCAGGCGGCCGCCAGCTGCTTCGCAGTTGGCTGCCCGGCGATATCCCTGATGCCTGATAAAGAAGGATGGAGCAGGCCCATGCGAGCGCTGAGTCTTGCCCGCGCGCTGATCGCGATGCTTGACCGCACGCCATACGCCGTCGTCGGTCTCGTGGCGCGGCTGGCTTTGGCGAAGGTGTTCTGGAGTTCGGCGCAGACCCATCTCGCGAGTTGGAACACCACGCTCTACCTCTTCGCCAATTCCTACAATGTGCCGCTGCTGCCGCCGAGCTTCGCCGCCTATCTCGCCGTCACCCTCGAAATCGTCACGCCGCCGCTGCTCCTGCTCGGGCTTGGCACGCGCTTCACGGCGCTCGCTCTGCTCGGCATGACCGCGGTGATCGAGATCTTCATCTATCCGCAGGCTTGGCCCACCCATATCCAATGGGCCGCGATGCAGCTCATCCTCATCGCGCAAGGGGCTGGCGCCTGGTCGGCCGATGCCTTCATCGCCCGGCGCATCGCCCGCGCCTGAGGCTAGGCCCCTCCTGGAAAGGTTCCCCATGGCACAATCCTCCTCAACCGCCGCCGGGGACCGCGCCTTGCTGGAGCGGCTCTCAAGCTTGCCCTGGAACCGCTTCCATACAGTCGTGGTGCTGCTCTTCGGCCTGGGCTGGGCGCTCGATGCCTTCGAGGTCACGCTCATCGGCAATGTCATGGGTGTGCTCAAGGACAGGTTTCACCTCGGCGCGAACGGCATGTCCCTGCTGCTCGCCGCCTGGTTCGTCGGGCTGATGATCGGCGCTTCGGGCTTCGGCGCGCTGTCCGACCGGTTCGGGCGGCGGCGGGTGTTTCTCGTCAGCCTCGTCCTCTATGGCGTGGCGACGCTCGCGACCGGCTTCGCGCCCGGGCTTCTCAGCCTGCTGGCACTCCGGCTCATCGCCGGGATCGGCGTCGGCGCGGAATATTCCGCAATCAATGCCGCAATCGCTGAATTGGTGCCGAGCCGTTCGCGCGGGCGGGCCTCGGCGCTGGTGCTGAATTTCTGGCCGCTCGGCAGTTTCGTCGCAGCCCTCCTTGCCTGGCTTGTGCTGAACGCCCTGCCGCCCGATCTCGCCTGGCGGGTGGTCTTCGGCTTGGGCGGGCTCATCGCGCTTTCCGCCGCCTGGTTCCGCCGGCATCTGCCGGAAAGCCCGCGCTGGCTGCTCGATGCCGGGCGGGGCGAGGATGCGCGAGCGATCGTTGCCGGGATCGAGGCAGGGCTGACCGATATCCGGCCGCCGGCCTCTCCGCCCGTTTTGCGGCGGATCGGGCGGCAGGCGGGGCAGTTCGGCCGCCTCATCCGGGCCTATCCGGGCCGCCTCGCGCTTGGCGCCGCGCTCGATTTCGCGGAAGCCTCCGGCTATTACGGGCTCTTCGCCTTCCTGCCGCTCGTCGTGCTGCCGGCCTTGCATCTGCCGAGTGGCGCCTTGCCGCTCTTCTACCTCGCGGGCAGCCTGGGTGCGGCCATCGGCGGGCTCGCCGCCGCAGCACTTCTGGACCGCGCCGGGCGGGGCCGCACAGTCATCGGCTTCTATCTCGCGACGGCGCTTGGCCTCGTCGCTTTCGCGAATGTCACCAGCATGGGGGCGGGCGCCATCATGATCGGCTTCGCGCTCGTCAATCTGCTGGCGACAGGCAGTTGGATCGCCGCCTACCCGACCTTTTCGGAGCTGTTCCCAACCGCGCTGCGGGCGACCGGCATCGGCGCCTCTGTCACCGTCGGGCGGATCGGTGCCGCGCTGTCGCCCTTCGCCGTCGGCTATGTGGGGGCGCGCAGCATGCCGGCCGCGCTTCTCATGCTGGCGTGCTTCTGGGCGCTCGGCGCCATCGCCATGGTCATCTGGCGGCGGCGGGGCGGGGTCGAAGCGCGCGGCCTCGCGCTCGAAAGCGTGGCTCACCATGGGTGAAGCCATGATCCAGCACGAAGACGGCCCGCTGCTCGCCTTCGGCGGCATCTACAGCAACCTCCAGGCGCTGGAGGCGCTGCTCGCCGCAGCACAGCGCCACGGCATTCCGCCTGAGCGGATGATCTGCACCGGCGACATCATCGCCTATGGCGCCGATCCCGCTGACTGCCTGGCCCTGATGCGGAAGACCGGCATCGCCTGCGTGATGGGCAATTGCGAGGAGCAGTTGGCGGCGGGCGCGGCCGATTGCGGCTGCGGCTTTACCCCGGGCTCCGCCTGCGACCGGCTTTCCGCCGCCTGGTTCGCCCATGCCGATAGGGCGGTGACCGCGGCCGACCGCGCCTATATGGCCGCGCTCCCCCGGCGCATCGATCTCACGCTCGGGCGCCATCGCCTCGCCGTGCTGCACGGCGCGCCGAGCCGGATCAATCGCTTCCTCTTCGCCTCCGACCCTGACGAGATGTTTCTCGACGAGCTTGCGGGTGAGGATGTGGATGGCGTGATCGCCGGCCATAGCGGGCTGCCCTTCACGCGCCACCTGCCGGGCGGCCACCTCTGGCACAATGCCGGGGCGATCGGCCTGCCCGCGAATGACGGCACGCCGCGCGGCTGGTATTCCATCCTCGAAACTAAGGGTGACGATCTCGCCGTCACGCTCCACCCGCTCGACTACGATCATCGGGCGGCGGCGCGCGCCATGCGCCGCGCCGGTCTGCCGGCAGATTATGCGGAGACGCTGGAGACCGGCATCTGGCCCAATCTCGACATTCTGCCCCATGCCGAGCGTGCCGCGACAGCGACCCCGCTGCCCGCCCGGCCGGTGCCGGATGCGCAAGTGCCGCTCGAAGGGTTGGAGACGCTCTGGTTCAACACCGGCACGCTCTGCAACCTCGCCTGCGTCGATTGCTATATCGAAAGCAGTCCGCGCAACGATGCGCTCAGCTGGCTGCGGCTCGCCTCCGTCATCACGCTGCTGGACGAGGCCGCGGCGTTGCACCCGGAGTTGCGGGAAGTCGCCTTCACGGGGGGCGAGCCCTTCATGAACCCCGAGATCATGCCGATGCTGGAAACGGCGCTCGCGCGCGGCCTTCGCGTTCTCGTGCTGACGAACGCGATGGCGCCGATGCGCCGGCACTTCGCCGCTTTACGCAAGCTTGCAGGGGAGGATCTGCATCTGCGCGTCTCGCTCGATCACTATAGCGAGGCGGGGCATGCGGCGCTGCGCGGCCCGCGCGCCTGGGGGCCGGCGGTCGCTGGTATCGCCGCCTTGTTCGAGGCGGGCTTCACCCCGTCTATCGCCGCGCGCTACGACCCGACGCGGGAGGATGAGGGCGCAACCCGCATCGGCTTCGCGCGCCTCTTCACCGCCGAAGGATGGGATATCGACGCCTTCGATGCGCGCCACCTCGTGCTCTTCCCGGAAATGGCCGTGCCGCCGGCGGCCCCCGGCGTGAGTGCCGCCGCCTGGGGCGCGCTGCATCTCCGTGGCGCGGATGCCATGTGCCGCACGTCCCGCATGGTGGTGCAGCGCAAGGGAGAGGATGCGCCCTCCATCGCCGCCTGCACCCTGCTGCCTTTCGAGCAGCGCTTCAATCTCGGGCGCAGCCTCGCGGAAGCATCGCGGCCGGTGCGGCTCGATCATCCGGCCTGCGCGCGCTTCTGCGTTTTCGGCGCCTCTTCCTGCATGAGCGCGCGATGAAGCGCCCGAGGCTGCTGATCGCTGGTCTCCTGCTGCTGCTCGTGCTCGGCCTGGCTCTCTGGCTGCATGATCTCGGGCCGCGTTGGATCGTGCAGGTCTTCACCATTCTGCATGAGGGCGTGGCGCGGGCGCCGCTGCTTGCGGCCGCGCTCTTCTTCCTCGCCTATGTGCTTTTCGCCGCCCTCGCCTTGCCGGCGGCCAGCCTGATGACGCTCGCGGCCGGCGCCTTCTTCGGCCTCTGGGCCGGCACGCTGCTCGTCTCCTTCGCCTCCAGCATCGGGGCGAGCCTCGCCTTCCTCACCGCCCGCACCCTGTTGCGGGACGTGGCGGAGCGGCGGTTTCCCGCGCTGTTCAAACGAATCGAGGCGGGTCTCGCGCGCGATGGCGTCTTCTACCTCGTCTCGCTGCGACTGGTGCCGATCGTCCCTTTCTTCGCCATCAATCTCGCCGCCGGCCTCACCCGGCTCCCCCTCAGGCGCTTCTATCTCGCCAGCCAGATCGGCATGCTGCCGGCGACGCTGATCTATGTGAATGCCGGGGCGAGCCTCGGCGCGCTCGCGCATGATGGCGGGCCGGTCCTCTCGCCCCGCATTGTCATCGGCTTCCTGCTCCTCGCCCTGCTGCCGCTCGCCGCACCCCGGCTGCGCGATGCGCTGGCGGCCCACAGGCTCACCCGTAGCTTTCGCCGCCCCCGCCGGTTCGATTGCGATATCACCGTCATTGGGGCGGGCTCGGCCGGTCTCGTCGCCGCTTACATGGGCCAGGCGCTCCGCGCGAAAGTCACGCTGATCGAGGCTGCGGCGATGGGGGGCGATTGCCTCAACACCGGCTGCGTGCCCTCCAAGGCGCTGATCCATGCGGCGCGCCAAGGCGCCGATTTCGCGGCCGCCCGCGCGGCGGTGCAAGCGGCCGTCGCCGGTGTCGCGCCGCATGATTCGGCAGGGCGCTACCGGGCGCTCGGCGTCGATGTGCGGCAGGGCGCGGCGCGGATCGAAAGCCCCTGGTCCGTCCGCATCGGCGATGATGTGCTGACAACCCGCGCCATCGTCATCGCGGCCGGGGCCGCGCCGGTGGTGCCCAAACTCCCGGGCCTCGCCGATTGCGCGGTCGCGACCTCCGAGACGCTCTGGGATCTGGCGGAGCTGCCGGCGCGGCTCGTCATCCTCGGCGGCGGGCCGATCGGCTGCGAGATGGCGCAGGCCTTCGCGCGGCTCGGCAGTGCCGTCACCCTCGTCCAGTCCGGCCCGCGGCTTCTGATGCGGGAGGATGACGCGGTTTCCGATGCGTTGCTGCAGGGGATGGAAGCGCGCGGCGTGCGGGTGATGCTCGGCACGCGCGCCGTCTCCGCCCAGCCTGGGCAGCTTCAAGTGGAGGGCCCTGGCGGTGCCGAGGTTCTGCCCTTCGACCGGCTGCTCCTCGCCCTCGGCCGCAAGCCGCGCGTGCAAGGTTATGGGCTCGAGGAAATGGGCATTCCCTTGACGCCTCGTGGTGCGATCGAGACCAATGCCTGGCTGCAGACGCTCTACCCCACCATCTTCGCCTGCGGCGATGTCGCGGGCCCCTATCAGTTCACGCATATGGCCGGCTACCAGGGCAGCCTTGCCGCCATCAACGCGCTGCTCTCCCCCTTCTGGCGCCTGCGCCCACGCTACCACGCCGTGCCGGCCGTGACCTTCACCGAGCCCGAGATCGCCCGCGTCGGCCTCAATGAGCGCGAGGCGCGGGCGCGCGGCATCGCTTATGACATCACCCGCCACGATCTCGCCGAGCTTGACCGCGCGATCGCCGAGGGCGAGAGGACGGGCTTCGTCACTGTTCTCACCAAACGCGGGAGCGACCGTATCCTCGGCGCCACCATCCTCGGCCGCGAGGCGGGGGAGATGCTGACCGGCTTCACCATCGCCATCCAGCACGGGCTCGGCCTCCGGAAGCTGCTCGGCGTCATCTACCCCTACCCGACGCGGGGAGAGGCGATCCGCGCCGTCGCCGGCCAGTGGCGGCAGGCGAGGGCGTCGCCCCGCGCGCTTTGCCTGCTGGAGAGGCTGCATCGCTGGCGGCGCGGCGGATGAGGATCGCGGTCGTCATCCCCACCCTGAACGAAGCCGCGCATCTGCCGGCGCTCCTCGCCGATCTGGCGGGCGAGGATCTGATTGCCGCCGTCATCGTGTCTGATGGTGGCAGCACGGATGGCACGGTGGAGCTGGCCCGCGCGGCGGGGGCGCGGGTTCCGGGCGGCGGGGCCCCGCCCGGGCGCGGCGCGCAGATCGCCCGCGGTGTCGCGGAAGCGGAAAGCGCCTTTGTGCCCGAGTGGCTCTGGCTGCTGCATGCTGATAGCCGCCTGCCGCCCGATTGGCCGAGGCGGATCGCCTGCTTGCTCGATCATCCTGACACGGCCTGGTATGGGCGGCTGCGCTTCGCGAGCGATGATCCCCGCGCCCGGCTGCTGGAGGCTGGTGTCGCGCTTCGCTGTGCGGCGTTTCGCCTGCCCTATGGGGACCAGAGCCTGCTCATCACGCCCGCGCTGCTGCGCGCCTGTGGCGGCGTGCCTGACCTGCCGCTGATGGAAGATGTAGCGCTTGCGCGGCGCTTGCGGCGCTCTTTGCGGCCCATGCCGCTCGTCATCAGAACGGATGCCGCCGCCTATGAGCGGGATGGCTGGCTGCGCCGGGCCATGCGCAACCTGTGGTTTCTCGCCCGCTTCCTGCGGGGGGCCGAGGCCGCGCGCCTCGCCCGGGCTTACCGGCGATGAGCCGCCCGGTCGTCATTCTATTCGCGCGCGCCCCCCGCCTTGGTATCGGCAAGCGCCAGCTGGCGCGGGGGCAGTGTCAGACCGCGTAGCCGGTGAAAAAGCCCTCCGCGAGGAAGCCGCCGAGCCAGGCAGCGGCCTCCGCTTCCGGCGCGCGCTCCAGAGCGTCTGACAGGGGCTCGCCCGCCATCAATGCCGCGAGCAGATCATGCTGCGCGGGCAGGAGCGGCAGGAGGCGGAGCCCGTCTGCCCCGCGCGAGACGGCGAGCCTCGCACCACCTGCGCCGAGATCGATCGCGCCGAGGGCCGCCGCACGCGCCGGCGCATCCTCGGTCAGCACGGCCCGCCAGATCGCCTCCGCCGGATAGCGCATAACAACGCTCGAAAGCGCAGGGTTGGCATGGAAGCGGATCGCGCCTTGCGCCTCGGCCGGAATTTCCGCGAGGCGCGCAGGGTCCAGAGGCGCGGAAAAGGGCGCGTGCAGCGCCTGGTTCACCGCCCATTCCAGCCGCGCGACATCGGCGAGATAGGGCAGATCGCGCGCCGCCTCAGCCCTTTCGATAAAAGCGGGCAGTCCGGCGCCATAGGCGTAGAGATCAGGATTGCGCGGCGGTTCTGCCGCGATGAAGCGGACCGCAAGACCTGCGAAGAAATCCTCCCCCACCAGCCGCCGCACGGCAGGGTAGGAGAGCTTAAGCGCGCCCGTCAGATTGCCGCGGAGATTGTTGCGGTAGATGGCGATCCGCGCCTCTTCTCCGCAGGCACCGGCGATGATGCCGGCGGGCGGCGGCCCGCCTTCCAGCAAGGCGCGGCGCATGGCCTGCTGGGTTTCAAGCAGCCTCGGCATCGCCTGCACCCTGTTTCGTGATCATCGCCTCGGCGCGCGCCGCCTCGGCAAGCAGCGTGCGGAGCGGCGGGATCGCCGCATCCCATTCGATGAGGCAAGGCCGCGGCCCGATCACCGCGAGCGCCCTCTCGAACAGCGCCCAGACGCTTTCCGCGATCGGCCTGTCATGCGTGTCGAGCAGCAGCCCACCTGCCGCGCCGCCGGCCTCCGCATGGCCTGCCAGATGATATTCGCCGATCGCCGCCGCCGGCAGCGCGCGCAGATAGGTATCGGCATCCCAGCCGTGATTGCTTGTGCTGACGACGATGTTGTTGACATCGCAGATGAGGCCGCATCCCGTGTGCTCGGCAAGCGCCGTCAGGAATTCAGGCTCCGGGATCGTCGAATGCGCGAATTGCAGATAGGTCGAAGGGTTTTCCATCAGGATGCGGCGACGCAGCCTTGCCTGCACCTGATCGACATTGCGGCAGAGGATGGCGAGGCTTTCCTCCGTCAGCGGCAAGGGCAGCAGATCGGCGAGCACGGTATGGTCCACCGCACCCCAGGCGACGTGCTCCGAAATGAGGCCGGGTTCGATCCGCTCGGCCAGCATCGCGATACGGTCGAGATGATCCGTATCCACACCCTCCGCACTGCCGAGCGAGAGGCCGACGCTATGGAGCGAAACCGGATAGTCGGCCCGCACCGCCTCCAGCACGGAGAGCGCCGGGCCGTTGAGGTAGTTCTCGCTGTGCACCTCCACCCAGCCCACCGCAGGCCGCGTTTCCTGAAACGCCTGGTGATGCGGATAGCGGAGCCCGATCCCCGCTTGCGCGGGGATCGCTGCGGGGCGCCGATGCGCGCCGGCCGCACCCTCGGTCGTCATGCGCTTACGCCGGCTTCAGCGCGCCGCCGGCGATCTTGCTGCAATCGCCCTGCGGCAGAAGGACGAAGGAATTCGGATCATCCGCCCGCGTCGCCTGGCCGGCGCAGGAATGCGCGCCCGCCGCGCAATCATTCCGCCCGATGGCGTTGATGCCGTAACACTTCTGCAGATGCTCGGCCGCCATGCGCTGCATATTCGCCTGGCGCACCTGCATCATCTGGCTCTGGCTCATTGACTGGGCATAGGCGGCGGAAGCCCCGGCCGAGCCCGCGAAGCCGAGGGCGGCGGCCAGAACGGAGGCCGTGAAAATCTTCCGATCCATGTCTCACTCCCTGTGCTGTGACGGGGCGCGAAAGGCGCCCCGTGCCCCCTATTGGCAGCGAGCGCCCAAGGAGGTTACGCGCCGGGCGGCGAAAAGCGCGTGGCGCGCGCAGGCAGCAGCCGGCGGCCGATGGCGCCTGCGATCAGGCTGAGCAGCAGCACGGAGCCCACCTGCCAGACGAGCACCATGAGCGCCGCATCCTCGGCATGGCAGAGCCGAAGTGCGGCCGCGGCGAGGGAGGCGGCCCCGATGCCACCGCAGAGGCAGGCATGGGTCGCGCGGAAGCCGCTTGTGCGGCGAAGCATGAGGGTGATGAGCAGTGCCGGGATAAAGCCGATGAGGGCGATCGCGGGGAGGCAGACGAGATCACCCGAGAGGCTGAGCCCGCCCGGCCCCAACCGCAGCCAGACATCGATACATTGCTTGCCGAGCACGCCGAGCCACAAGGCAAGACCCACCATTGGGAGCCAGAGCTTCCAGCCCGGCTGGTCCGGCAGGCCGGCGCAGACCGCGGCATAGATGCCGAGCAGGGCGGTGAGCAGGGCCGCCGCTTCGGCGAAAATGAACCCAGGTCGCGTCAGCAATGCGCCGAGATCCGGCCGCAGTCCCATCATGAAGGCAGCCAGCAGCACCGCGGGTAGCGCGACCGCGGTCCATCCGGCGAGCCGTAGCCACGGCGTGCGCAGCCGGCGGACGGGGCGGAGATCACCTGCCAGCCGGCGGGCAAGGGCTTCTGTCTCCACCATGCTCAGCCTCCCTTTAACTTCTTGCGTAGCGCCGCGATGCCGCGATGCGTCGCGACCTTGAGCGCGCCGACCGTCATGCCGCTGGCGCGGGATGCTTCTTCGAGAGAGAGCTCACGCAGCTTGGTCATCTCGACCGCAACCTTCTGCCCTGCCGGCAGGCGATCGACCTCCGCCCGCAGCTCCTCGGCTTGCAAACCTTGATCATGATGCTCTTCAGTCCCGAAGCCCTCAAAGGTTTCAGGGAAATCGTCGATACCAAGCTCGCGCGTCTGCATGCGCCGCGTCTTGCGGATCGCATCGCGGCCGCGGAACTTCATGATCCCATAGAGAAACGGAATGAAGGGCCGGACCGGATCATAAAGATGCAGGGAAGCATGCAGGCCGATCAGAGTCTCCTGAACGATATCCTCGACCAAAGCAGCATCGATACCCGGCCAACGTGACCGCGCCATGCGCCGCAGCACCGGGATGGCAGCAGCCAACAGGCGGCCATAGCTCGCCTTATCCCCTGCCTGCGCTGCCGCCATCAGGCGCTGCCACTGCGGATCTTCCACCGCCATAGCTGTGGCTCTCCTGGATTATCGCCGCGGCGGACGGTCCACGACATTAGCGCGAAGGTCAAGCCGCGGAGATGCGGCCGGCTTTGTCCGCCCTATGTGCGGATCTGGTGTTTGCATCGACAGCGCCAGAGGTTCCCCGCCGGGCCAAAGGGCGGCAAAGCGCGCACACGCGCTATCCCGGCCGGCTAAGCTAAACCACCCTTCTCCGTCAAAAATCCCTCGGCCACTGCCTGCGCGCCGTCAAACTCAACAAGTGGGTTGGCCTTAAAATGCCCCCGTATGGCTTTGACGAAAGCGGCGACATTGGCAGAGGCAATGCGCCGCGCCTGGTAGGTGACACTGACGGGCAGGGGTGGCGGCGCGAATTCCTGCAGAACGAGCGCGAGACGCCCGGCGCGCACGGCCTCCCAGACCTGGTAGGAGAGCGTTCGTGCGATGCCCACCCCGGCCTCGGCGGCGGTGATTGCCGCGTCAGCACCGTTGACGACGAGGCGCGGCTCAACCCGCACCGTCTTTCGATCGGCGCCGAATGGCCATTCATTGATGGCGCCGATGCCTTCAAACAGGATGATGTCATGCGATGAAAGTGCGGCCGGTGAGACCGGCGCGGAACGCTCCTGCAGATAAGCGGGGCTGGCGATGAGGGCTGGGGTGGCGAAGCCCAGCCTGACCGCGATCAGGCTGCTATCGGCAAGCTCGCCGACGCGAACGGCAACGTCCACACCATCCTCGAAGAGATTAACGTTGCGATCCGACAATGTGAGATGGATCGATAGCGCGGGATGCGCGTGCAACAGCGCATTCACGATCGGCAATACGTAGAGCCGCCCGAACAGAACCGGTGCCGTGATCCGCAGGGTTCCGCGCGGTTTGGCATCCTCGCCGCGCACCCGCCGCTCCGCCATCTCGAAATCTTCCAGAATGCGCTTGCAGTCCTCGAGATAGATCTGGCCACGCTCGGTCAATTGCACGGACCGTGTCGTGCGGTTGAGCAGCATGATTCCCAGCCGCTCCTCGATATGGGCAACAGATCGCGTCACCACGGAAGGGGACAGCCGCATGCGCCGCGCCGCCTCACTGAAGCTGCCCTGGGTCGCGACGGAGACAAAAATCCGCATGGCTTCGAGACTGTCCATGGATAATTGCTGGAATAGCAATAAACTTTTGTCAAGATGGCGGATTATCGCACGGCCGCTCGGAATTTACATCACGGGTCACACCGCAATCGGCGGTCCGTCCAAGGAGACCGGAGATGAAGACCACGGAGATCGATACCAGCGCGCTTTTCGCGCCGATCAATATAAACGGGCATGTCGTGAAGAATCGGCTCGCCGTCGCGCCCATGACGCGCATCAGCGCAGCAGAGGATGGCCGGGCGAGCGAGACGATGGCTCATTACTATGAGCGTTTTGCGCGCGGTGGCTTCGGGGCGGTCAGCACCGAGGGCATCTATACCGATCAGGCGTTTTCACAGGGCTATGCGAATCAGCCAGGCATGAGCGATGACGCCCAGGCGGAAGCCTGGAAGCCCGTGGTGGCCGGCATCAAAACGCACGGCGCGCTCGCCATTGCGCAGCTCATGCATGCCGGCGCGCTCAATCAGGGCAACCGCTTTCGTCACGGCACGCTGGCACCGTCCGCCATCCAGCCCAAGGGCGAGCAGATGGCCTTCTATCATGGCAAAGGCCGCTACGCCGTGCCGACCGCGATGACGGAAGAGCAGATTGCCGACACGCTCGACAGCTTTGCCTGCGCGGCGGAGCGCGCCATCACGGTTGCGACGTTCAACGCCATCGAAATCCACGGTGCGAACGGCTATCTTCTGGACCAGTTTCTGACGGACTACACCAACACCAGAACCGACCGATGGGGCGGCGATACGCCAAACCGCTTGCGATTGGTCCTCGAAACCCTCCGCGCCGTGCGCGCGAAACTCGGCGCGAAGGTGCCGGTGGGGGTGCGCATCTCGCAAGGCAAGGTTAACGACTATCAGCACAAATGGGCCGCGGCCGAGCACGATGCTGAAATCATTTTCGGCAGCTTGGGTGGCGCCGGCGCCGACTTCATCCATGTGACCGAACACGCGGCCTGGCAGCCGGCATTCACGCCGGGCGGCCCATCCTTGGTCCAGTTCGCCAAGCGCTATGCCCCGAAGGCCGCGATCCTTGCCAATGGCGGTCTGCACAACATCGCGCAGGCCCTGGCTGCGCTCGAAGATGGTGCCGATATCGTCACCATCGCCCGCGGGGCATTCGCCAACCCCGATCTGCCGCAGCGCCTGCGCGATGGCCGCATGCTCAACGCGTTTGATCCGGCAATCCTTGCCCCCATCGCCAACATCAAGCAAACCGAACTGGCGATGTGAGGGCGCGTCCGCTTTGTTGCTAGGTCAGCAATGAACTCTTGTTCAGATCACGGATTATCGCTTCGTCCCTATAAATCTAAGTTCAGCCATACCGCAAACGGCGGTTCAATCACGGAGAGACCCATGTCGCGCATAACCGTTCCTACGTTTGAAACTGCACCTGCTGCCTCACAGCCCATGTTGGCGGCTGTGCAGAAGCAGCTCGGCGTGATCCCCAACAGCTTCCGCGTCCTGTCGCTCAGCCCGGCCGTCTTGCAGGGGCTGCTGGGCCTGAACAGCGCCTTGGGCAAGGCGCTCGACCTCAAGACCCGCGAGCGCATCGCCATTGCCATCGCGCAAAGCAATGGTTGTGACTACTGCCTTTCGGCACACAGCTACATCGCTCTGAACCTCGCCAAGATCGATGCCGGTGAAATCACCTTGGCGCGCAAAGGCGCCTCGGCCGATCCGCGGGCCCATGCCGCCGTCGCCTTTGCCCTCAAGATTAACCAGGAGCGCGGCAAGGTCAGCGATGCCGATATGCAGGCTGTTAAAGCGGCCGGCTTCACCCATGCCCAGATCGTGGAGATCATCGCGGTGGTGGCAGAGAATATTTTCACCAACCTGCTCAACATCGTCGCCGACACCGAGATCGACTTTCCCGTCGTGCTAGCTGCCGAAGCCGCGTAATCGCTCAGCCACCGGCGGCGCTTGCCGTCGCCGGTGGCGGCTTGAGGCGTGCCGGGGGGCATGACGAGTGCTCGCAAGCCATAGCTGCGCCGTCTCGGTGCAGGCGTAGAGCAATTTTCTCCTGGCTCTTCCCTCCAAGGATGGTCATATCCGTCACAATCCGGGACTAGTCACCTGGGCGGCATCTCCACCGGCGAGGAGTGCGGCAATGTCGCTGCTTGGACGCGCGACGGAGAAGATGAAGCCCTGCAGCTCGTCGCACCCCATCGTCGTCAGGCGTTCGCATTGCATCGGCGTCTCCACCCCCTCGGCGGTGACGCGCAAACCCTTGGCATGGGCGAGATCGACGATCGCTTGCACGATTGCCTCATCCCCATTGCCGCCGCCGAAGCCATGGACGAAACTGCGGTCGATCTTCACGCGATCCACTTGCAACTGCTGCAGCCGCGCCATTGACGAGAAGCCCAACCCGAAATCATCGATCGCGATGCTGACGCCGAGCTCCCGCAAAGCGGCGACATTGGCCGACGCCGCGCTGATCGGGCGATTGGCCGCGGTTTCGGTGATTTCGAGTTCGAGGAGCTCCGGCCGCAGCCCGGCCTGATGCAGGATGGCGGCGACCTTCGCGGCATAGCCCGAATGGGCGAGTTCCACGGCGGAGGCGTTGACGGCGACCATCTTGCCCGGCCATTGCTGCGCGGCCGTGCAGGCAGAACGCAGCACGTACTCGCCGATCTTCTCGATAAATCCGGCTTCTTCGGCGATCGGGATGAAAATTTCGGGCGCGATCAAGCCGCGCTGCGGGTGCTGCCAGCGTAGCAGCGCCTCGAAGCCGATAATCTCATGGCTCGCCGCTTTACAGATCGGCTGGTAATGGAGGGTGAACTGGTCTTTCGCCTCCAGCGCATATGGCAGATCGCGCTCGATCTCCCGCCTCAGCTGCAGGGCGTCTTCCATGCCGATATCGAAGAAGACGTAGCGGCTGCGGCCGGTGGATTTGGCATGGTAAAGCGCGATATCCGCCTTGCGCAGAAGTTCGACGCGGCTCGTGCCGTCTTGCGGCGCACAGGCGATGCCAAGGCTGACGCCGATGAAAAGCTGCGTCTCCTCCACGGCGAAGGGCTGGCGGACGGAGCCTAGAATGCGCTGGCACAGCCGCTCGACCTCCTCGCGGCCGGCAATATCGGTGAGCATGATGGCGAACTCATCGCCGCCCACGCGCGCGACCATGCCGGGCGGGTCCACCAGCGATCTGATGCGGGTGGCAAAAGCCCGGATGAGCTGGTCGCCCACCGGGTGGCCGAGCGTATCGTTGACTTGCTTGAAACTATCGAGATCGACATAGATGAGAGCGAGGCGCGCGCTTGGCGAGCCCGCGAGCGTGGCATCCACCCGATCTTCGAAACAAGGCCGGTTGGGCAGGTCCGTCAGCAGATCGTGGAAGGCCATGTAGCGGATGCGCGCCTCGCTCGCTCTGAGCTTGAGCGAGCGGTTGCGAACGGCGGCCAGGAAGCCCAGCACCGTCAGCAGCGCGATGCCCATGAAGCCTTCGAGTGCCGGCGCGGCTTGAGCGAGCACGGCGCTACCCGGCCGGTACGGATCCCATACGAAATAGCCGATGGTCTCTCCCGCGTTGTTCTTCAGGGGATAAGCGGCGGTATCGTCCTCATCCGCCGGTCTGAGCGCGAAATGCAGCTCATCGACCAGATAGTTCCGCGCGATGATCTGGGCGAAGGAGCGATCGAGCAGGCGGATGGCGATGTGCAGATATTCCGATCCCGGCGTCTGCACGATCTTCCCGCTTTCCGAGACAATCGGCTTGATACTGACGATGGCGGGATGGCCGTCGATCATCATGAGATCGGCAACGCCGAGCGAAAGGAAGGGACCACCCGGCTCCGGCGGCCCGCCGCGGCGAAGATCCTCGCGCATCAGGCGGATCAGCGGCGCGACGATCGGCGCGATCCCCTGATAGGCCGAGAGCGGCGATATGCGACCGTTGGCAAAAGCATAGATCGGGTCATTCTTCGGGTTCAGGACAAAAAGGTCGTCCAGACCGAAATATGTGTGCATCCAGGTGCCGAGATTATCGTCGATCCAGGACGTGTCGTCGGCCCGGACGCGCTGTACCGCTTCGTCCCAGACGGTTGAACTCTCCTGGTCATGCGCGATGCGCGTGCGGAGCTTGGAGACGACGAGGGCGACGAGCTTTTCCTGGCGCCGGAACGAGCCATGATCGGTTTGAACGACAGCCCAGAGGAGGAGGGCATAGACGGCAAGGCCGGCGACCGTTGTCAGCACCACCGCAGGCAGCACGCGCGTCAGCACGAAAGCGAGGCTATCCGAACTCTCATTGCGCCGGAGCACGGCGTTTTCATCCGTCCTTGTCCAATCTGAAGATACGGGCACTTTCCTAAGATTCAGCAACTGCGCCCACCCTGGCATGGCGTTTCGTCGGCGAGCGCCGCCACGCCGGTTCCTTGATGAGCCTGCCATGGCCCTAGGCAGCCGGCCACCGGGCGATAGAATGCGCCGGATGGACCGTCTGACTGCTCTTTCGGTATTCGTCGCGGCTGCGGAACTTGGCAGCCTGGCCGCGGCCGCCCGCCGGCTGGGAATGACCCCGGCGATGGCCGGCAAGTATCTGGCTGCGCTGGAGGCAAGTCTCGGCATCCGCCTCATGCAGCGAACCACCCGCAAGCTGCATCTGACCGAGGCCGGGGAAGGCTACCTGCCCCGCTGCCGCGACATCCTTGATGCGCTTGACGAGGCCGACCGCGCGGCGAGCGCGCTCCAGGCGGAGCCGCGCGGGCTTTTGCGCATCACCGCGCCGGCCAGCTTCGCTGCCCCCTACCTCGCCCCGCCGGTCGCCGCTTTTCTCGATCGTCACCCCGCCATGCGGATCGAGATGACGGTCCAGGATCGCTTCGCCGATATGATCGGCGAGGGGTTCGATCTCGCCATCCGCATCGGCCATCTGGCGGATTCGAGCCTCATCGCGCGCCGTTTCGCCGAAAGCCGCATGATGGCCTGCGCCGCGCCCTCCTACCTTGCCGCCCGCGGCGATCCGGAAACCCCCGAGGATCTCGCGCGCCTGGACCGGCTCGCCTTCAGCCGCGCCCAATCGGCCGGGGATTGGAGCTTCACCGGTGCGGACGGGCAGGCCCACCGGGTGGCCGGCACCCCGCGCCTGCTCGCCGATGATATGGACATGCTGGTCGCCGCCGCGGTTGCCGGGGCCGGCGTCGTCTATGGCCCGAGCTTCGCGCTCGCGCCCCATCTCGCAAGCGGCGCGCTCGCCCGCGTGCTGCCGGGCTTCCGCACCGAGACGCTCGGCATCCATTGCCTCTACCCCTCGGCGCGACTGGCCGGCGCCAAGCTCCGCCTCTTCATCGATGCGCTGGAACGCTGGTTCGCCAGCATCCCGGCTTGGGAGGCCGCGCCGTGAGGAGCGAGCAGGCGGTCCTCCGCAACTCGGTCGTGGCGACCATCCTGGTGGCGCTCGCCAGCCTCGCCTTCGGCCTCACCGCACGGTCGAACGCCATTGTTTTCGATGGCATGTATTCGCTGGTCGATGCAGCCATGACCGGCCTCGCCTTCGGCGTCGCCCGGCTGATCGCCGCGTCCCATGCCGCGGATGCCGCCGGGCGCCCCTTCCACGAACGCTTCACCATGGGGTTCTGGCATCTGGAACCGATCGTCCTCGGGCTCAACGGCACGATGATGACGGGTGCGGCGATCTATGCCCTGGTCAATGCCGTCAGCGCGCTGCTGGCGGGCGGCCATCCCCTCGCCTTCGGCACGGCCATGATCTTCGAAGCCGGGGTGACGCTCTGGGCGATGGGCATGGTCGCCTATACCTGGGCGGCGAACCGGCGCTTTCGCTCTCACCTCATCGCGCTCGATACCAAGGCCTGGGCGATCGGCACCGCCCTCGGCCTCACGCTGTTCCTGGCCTTCCTCGGCGGCCGACTGATCGGCGGCACGCACCTGCACGGGCTCGCCCCTTATGTCGATCCGGCGGCACTGGCGTTGGTCTCGCTGGTGGTGATCCCGGTGCCGCTCACGACCATCCGCCGCGCGCTCGCCGATATTCTCTTGGTAACGCCGCCAGCGATGAAAGACCGGGTGGACGCGGTGGCGGCGGATGCCGTGCGCCGCTTGGGCTTTCTCTCCTACCGCGCCTATGTCGCGCGGGTCGGCCGCGGCAGCCAGATCGAACTCTATTTCATCGTCCCGGCGGATTGGCCGGCACAGCGGCTGGAGGCGTGGGACGCGCTGCGCGACGAGATCGGCGAAGCCCTGGGGCCGGAAAGCCCGGACCGCTGGCTCACCATCGTTTTCACCACCGATCCCGGCTGGGCCAACTAACCTCCCGCAGCCGCGCATGCTATTTCGCTTTCGTAAATAAGTAGGGATTGCGCGGGATTCTTACTCATCCGCTCCTCTGGGCTAGCCGCTGATTCCTCGTTACGAATTTGTTTAGAATTTCCGACCTATGGTCCGGCCGGCTGACATAACGCAAGGGCTCCGACCGGTCTTGAAACTTTCGCGCCTGGCAGTCTGCCTCGTTATCATCATCCTACCCGCCCTAAGCATTTTTTGCCGGCCCCACACGGCCGCTGCGGCCACGCTCAGCGATCTCGGCTATCCACAAGGATTGACGCTGACGGCAAAGCGCCATTCCATCACCCTCTTCTTCCCGCTACCTGAACAGGCAGAGACCGCGAGGCTGACGCTCAATCTGCGCAGTTCCTCACTGCTCGGCCCGCGCGCCGGCTTGACGATCCTCGCCGAGGATCAGCCGCTGCTGACGGTCGCGGGAGATCGGCTGGACGCGCCGCTCTCTGTCTCCATCCCGCCCAGCCTTCTGCATAGCCGTTATCTGCGAGTAACCTTCCAGCTCTCGCCGGCCAGCGCGACACTCGAATGCCAGGACGATGCGGCCGCCTTGTGGGTCGATGTCGAGCCGAAAACCGAGCTTACCGCCACCAGCAGCGCACCCCAGGGGGTCGGTGCCGTCTGGCGGCAGATGCAGGCGCCGCTGGCGATCGCGCTTCCCGCCAAACCCCAGCCGCGGGATATCGAGACCGCGCTGATCCTGGCGACCGCCCTTGTGGAGCGCGGGATCACCCCCTCTTTCGCGCCTTCGGCCACTCCCGCCATCCGGGTCGATCCTGCCGCCCCGGCCCTCGCCGTCACCGCTACGGGAACGGCACAAGCGCTTACAGTGCCCTCCCCGGCCGCGGCGCGCGCCCTCATCGCCGGCGCGGGCGCGCTCAGCGGCAGCACGACGAGCGCCGCCGCCTCGCTGGCGCCACAGCCTATCGTGGGAAACCGGGCGAGCTTCGCCGCCCTCGGCATCGGCTCCGTCGCCATTCCCGTGGGCGAGACCGCCCAGTTCAATATTCCGCTTCCGACGCCTGCTATTCCGGCCCAGGAGCACGCCACCGCCCTGATCCTCAACGGCCAGGGAGAGACCTTGCCGCCGGGCCAAAGCCTCGCCATCGCGCTGCATCTCGGCGCCGCCCTGCTGTGGAGCGAGGCGTTCCGTGGCGTGCCGCGGCTCGACCATATCCGTATCCCGCTGCCGGATACCCTGCTTGCCAGCGGGGCGCGCCCCTTCCTCACCTTCACCCGCAGCCCCGCCCCGGCTCCCTGCATGCGGCAGTCGAAGGTGGTCTTCAGCCTGCTCGATAGCTCGGCCTTCCTGCTCGGCGCCGGGCGGCTGCACCCTGCCCGCCTTGCCGCCTTCTCGGTAGCGGGTGGCGGCGCGACGCCGCTGCTGCTCGATCTGCCGCCGGCGGAAGCCGCGCCGTCCCTGCCGCTCCTGGCCCAGCTGCTCGGCGCCGCCGGCGCCCAGCCAGGGCAGATCACGCTCGCTCCCCCGGGCATGGCGCCCGTCGCGCCTTTCCTCGTCCTGTCCCGCACGATGCCGTCGCTGATCAGCGCCGCCCCGCTGCCGGACCCGCGCGCGCGGCTCGATCTGTCCTTGCCCGCAGAGGGTCTCAGCCTCGCCCTGCCCGATCCCGCGTCGCGCAGCGTGCTGCAGCTCGTCTCCACGGCGCAGGGCATCCCCGGCCTCTGGCTCAGCCCCGGCTCGGCCGCGAGCCTCACCCAGGCGGTGCTGCCCGGTGATGGCGATGTCGCGCTCTATGACGGCAGCGGCCAGGCCGCGACGTTCGAAACCACCGCCCGGCACGCCGCGGCACCGCTGCCACCGGGCGCAAGCCTGACGATGCTGCTGCAACGATGGAAGGGTGTCATCATCCTCGTCCTCTGGATGGTCGCGCTGGCGCTGACGGTCGTCTTCGTCATCGGTCGACGGAAACCACGCACATGAGCCTCTCTCTGCACAGAAAGCTGACCGGCCGGAGCCTCGGCCTGCTCGCGCTCGGCGCCGCCTTGGCACTCGGTTCTGTCCGGAGCGCCGAGGCAGGCGCCTGGAACGAGCCGACCGGCCACTGGCTCGACATCAATGCGCTGAGCTATTACGCGGTCAATACAAACGGCTATAACCAGCTCGGCCAGCCTGCAGGTTCTGGGCTCTACCAGCAGTTGGAATTCGCGCCCTATATCGAATACGGCCTTGCCGATCGCTGGACGATCGGCCTGCAGCCCAGGGTGCAGGAAATCCAGCAATCGAACCTGCCGGGCACGGCGCGCGCCTTCGGCCTCGTCCAACTCAACCTCTTCGCCCGCTACCAGCTCTATCGCGACGATTGGAACGCGGTCGCCGTACAGGAGCAGGTCGATATCTCGGGCGTGCAGACGGGCATGCAGCCGCAACTTGCCCAGCCGAACGACGAATACGAAACCCGTCTGCTCTACGGCCGCAACCTCGCCCTGCCGCACGGCTGGTCCGGCTTCATCGACCTCGAAGCCGCCTATCGTTTCGAAACCGAGGGCTGGGCCAATCAGCTCCGCCTCGATGCCACGGCCGGCCTCCGCCCGCTCCCGGATTGGACGCTGCTCGTCCAGAGCTTCAATACCGTCGGCGTCTCGACGCCGAACCCAGGCCAGCCGGATTACAATCTCTACCGGATGGAAATCTCGCTGGTGCATGATCTGACACCCCATGTCGCGGTGCAGTTCGGCGCCTGGCACGATCTTGGCGGGCGCGATATCTCGCTCGGCAATGCGGGTGTGCTCGCGCTCTGGCTGCGCTTCTGAGATGCCGGGATCGGCCTCTCGCGGCCCGCTTTCGGAAAGCCACCTCCGCGCCGTGGCGCGGTTGATGATGCGTGGATTGATCAACGAGGCGAACCTCGCCTCCGCGATCGTCCAGCGCGATGCCTGGGGCGTGCCGCTTTCCGAGGTCCTGGCCGCGCTCTTCCGGGTGAGCGGCCATAGCTGGGCGCAGAGCCTCGCCGAAGCGACCGGGCTGCCGCTTGCCGACCTGCGGCAGAACCCGCCCGACATGGCGCTTCTCGCCGCCGAGGATCGCGATCTTTATCTGCAGCACCTCTTCATTCCGTGGCGCATGCTGCCCGGCAAGACCCTCGTGATCGCCGCGCGAGAGCCCGAGGATCCGGCGCTCCTGCCGCTTCTGGAAGCCCGCTGGCCCGGCCTGCGGCTGCAATTCGCCGTCACCGGCAAGTTCGACGTGATCTGGGCGGTGCAGCGGTGCTTTGATGACGTGATGAGCGAGGAAGCGCGGGAAGCGCTGTTCCGCCGCAGCCCGCAATTCTCCGCCAAAATCACCTTCTCGGCGAGCCAACGCCTCAGCCTCCTGCTGGTCGCGCTCACGCTGCTGCTCGCGCTCGTGGCCAATGCCAAGCTCACCCTCATGGTGATATCGGCGCTGCTTTCCGCCCTCTATGCGCTGCTCTTCCTGTTCCGCGCCGGGCTCACGGTGATCGGCAGCAGCCGGCGGGTGGATCTCACCGTCAGCGCCACCCAGCTCGCCGCCCTGCGCGAGGAGGATCTGCCGGTCTTCAGCGTGCTGGTGCCGATGTACCGGGAGGCGGAGGTGTTGCCGATCCTTGTCGAATCCCTCCGCCGGATCGACTATCCGCGCGCCAAGCTGGACGTGAAGCTGGTTCTCGAAGCCAAGGACGATCTGACGATCAATGCCGCCAAGGCGCTCGGCGCGGAAGATCTTTTCGAAATCATCCGCGTGCCGGACAGCCACCCCAAGACCAAGCCGAAAGCCTGCAACTATGCGCTGCGCTTCGCGCGCGGCGAATTCACCGTCATCTACGATGCCGAAGACATTCCGGAACCAGATCAGCTCCGCAAGGTCGTCGCCCTCTTTCGCGCCGCATCGCCGGATGTCGCCTGCGTGCAGGCAAGGCTCAACTACTTCAACCGGGCAGATAACTTCCTCACCCGGATGTTCACCCTCGAATACAGCCACTGGTTCGATTACCTGCTGCCGGGCCTGCACACGCTGAACATCCCGATCCCGCTTGGCGGCACGTCCAACCACTTCCGGACGGATGTGCTGGTCGCCCTCGGCGCCTGGGATCCCTACAACGTGACGGAGGATGCCGATCTCGGGGTACGCCTCACCCAGGCCGGCTATCGCGTGGCGATCGTCAATTCCACCACCTTCGAAGAAGCCAACGGCGTCCTGCCAAGCTGGATCAATCAGCGCAGCCGCTGGATCAAAGGCTATATGCAGACCTGGCTCGTCCATATGCGCCAGCCGGTGGCGCTCTACCGGCGGCTCGGCTTTCTCGGCTTCCTCGGCTTTCAGATGTTCGTGGGCTTTCCGCCCTTCACCGCCCTCCTCAATCCCCTTCTGTGGCTGACCTCGCTCTTCGCTCTCGTCATCGGGCCACAGGCGCTGCATGTGCTCTTCCCCCCGGCGACGTTGACGCTCTCGCTCTTCGACCTCCTCATCGGCAATGCGATGTACGTTTATTTCAACATCGTCGCCGCATCGAAGCGCGGCTGGTTCGATCTGGTCCCCTGGGGCCTCCTCGCGCCCATCTATTGGGTGCTGCATTCCGTGGCGGCCTACAAGGCGCTGTGGCAGCTCGTCCTCAACCCGCATTACTGGGAAAAGACGCAGCACGGCACCTCGGGCAAGACGCAGGAAGTGCTGGCCATGGTCGCCGCCGGCTATGCCCCGCCAGATGCCGCCGCGGCGGGCGCGGGGATCGGTGCCAAGGCCGGGGCCACCGCGCCGTGAGCGGCCAAGGCCGGCCGGCCTTGGCGTATCTGGGCCTGCGGAGCCGTGGTGGCGCGGGCAACAGGGAGAGCAGCGGAGATCTGCCCAAGCTCGGCCCGAGGCCCGGCACCGCCCGCCTCGCCACCCGCTTGCGGCTTTCCCGCACGACCTGTGCCGGCCTCGCCATCGCGCTGCTGTCCCTGCTGCTTTTCTCCGCCACCCTGCTGCTGCTGACGGCCCATCTCCCGCCGCCGCCCCATGCCGCGGCGCCCGTCGCTCTCCCACGCCAGCCTTTCGCAAATGCGCAGAAACTCAGCCTCGCGCCGTTCGGGCTCATCGTGCTCACCATCGGCAGCGGGCTCGGCGCGGTGCGGCTCGGGCTCGGCCTGCCGGTTGCCGCCTGCATCGGCTTTTTCGGGGCCATCCTGCTGCGGCGCGGCTGGACGCCGCTGCAAGCGGGCCTCGCCTGCGGGCTGCTCGCCACCCACCCGCTGATCCTCTTCCTGGCGACCAGCGGCGGCAACCTCGGCATCGCCATCGTCACGATGGCAGGCGCCGTCCTCGCCCTCGATCGGATCGAAGCGATCGGCGATACTCAGGCGACGATCCTTTTCGGCATCGCCCTCGCCTGCGCTTTGGCCCTCGGCCCGGATGCCGTCTATGGCGCTGGCCTGCTCATGCTCGTCTTGCCCCTCGCGAGCCGGGACATGCGCGGCGGCGCCTCGGCCATGGCCATCGTGCTGATCGCCGCCCTTCCCTCGGTCATCCTCATCCTCTCCTCGCTGCTGGCGAGCGCCCTTTTCGGCCTGCCGGCGTCCGAGATCTGGGGAGCCTGGTGGGCACCGCTGCACGGCCTCGCCCCGGCCGGCAGCCTGCCGCCCTGGCTGGAGCGCTTCGGCGGCGCCTTCCTTCCAGCCTTCGCGACACTGATGCTGCTCTGCCTGTTGGGGACCGGCCCCCTCGCCCTCATCCTCCTGCGCCTGATCGCCGATCCGCGTGAACAGCAGCGGCCAGTCACCGCCGCGGTCGCCCTCTGCCTGCCGGCGACGAGCGGGGCCCTGATGGCAGCCGCCTGGCACCTGCCCTCGCCGCTGGGGCCGATGGCGCTCGCCCTCGCAGTCACTCTGGTCTGGACCATGACGGTGCAGCTGGGTCGCCAGGGGCGCTGGCTCTGGCTCTTCCTGCTCGCCCTCAGCGTTGTCACCCTCTGGGCCGTGCCGCAGCTGTTGGAAGATCCGGCCTTCGCCGCCTGGCGCTGCAGCCTGACCGGCCTCGGCTGAGGCGCAAGCCGCGCCGGCGCGTCGAACACGGCGCCACCTTCGATGCACAGGGGCAACCCGCGGCCAGGGCCGGCGCCTTCCTCACGCGTCGATCAGGATCGCCCGCATGGCGCCAGGGTCGGGCGCGGCGCGGATCGCGTCGGCGATGCCGGGCTGGCGCAGCCGGCGGGAGAGTGCCGCGAGCGCCGCCAGATGGCGCGCCTGATCACCCTCCGGGCTGAGCAACAGCACGACGAGATCGACCGGCGCACCATCCACCGCATCGAAGGGCAGCGGCCGGGCGAGGCGCAGCATCCAGGCCAGCGGGGCGGAGAGCTGCGGCTGCCGGGCATGCGGCAGCGCCAGCCCCGCGCCGATGCCGGTGGAGCCGAGCTTCTCCCGCGCGGCCAGCGCCGCGGCGAGGCTTGCCGGCGTCGCCCCCACGGCAGGGGCCGCCCGTTGGGCGAGCAGGCCGAGCAAGGCGGGCTTATCGGCCGCCCGCTGGCCGGCGAGCGCATGGCCTGCCGGCAGGATGTCGGCGAGCGAGAGGAGAGGAGCGTTCATGGATCTTCCGCAAGGCGATAGCCGATACCGGTTTCGGTCAGGACATGATCAGGGCGCGCCGGATCGCGCTCGATCTTCTGGCGCAGCTGGCGGACATAGACGCGCAGTTGCTGCACATCGCCCGAAGCACCCCAGAGCCGGTCCATGATGAAGCGATGGGTGAGAACCCGCCCGGCATGGGCCACCAGAAGATCGAGGATATCATATTCGCGCGGGGTCAGATGCACCTCCGCCCCGTCGACGCTGACGCGGCGGCGCACACGGTCCACCACCAGCCCGGCATGGCGGAAGGGCGCGGTCTCGCCCTCCCGCGCCGCGCGATGGCGCAGCGCCGTGCGCAGCCGGGCGGCGAGTTCGCCGACGCCGAAAGGCTTCGTCACGTAATCATCGGCGCCGAGATCGAGCGCCGCCACCTTGCCCCGCTCGTCCTCCCGCGAGGAGAGGATGACGACGGGCGCATCGCTGAGCTTGCGGATGCGGCCGAGGAGATCGAGCCCATCGATGTCCGGCAGGCCGAGGTCGAGCAGGATCAGATCCACCCCATCGCCCACCGCGGCCAGGGCGGCCCGGCCGTCCGCCGCCTCCCGCACGCGATAGGCCTCCGCCTCCAGCACCGTGCGCAGCAGGCGGCGGATCGGCGGCTCATCCTCCACCACGAGAACGAGGGTGCTCATGCCCGCACCGGCAGGCCAAGGGTGAAGACGGCGCCCGCTTGGCCCGGGCGGTTGGCGGCGCGGATCGTCGCCCCCATGGCGGTGAGAAAGCCCTGCGCGATGGCAAGGCCCAGGCCGGTGCCGGCACGCTTGCGGTCCGCCCCTTCGGCGCGGACGAATTTTTCGAAGATGCGTGGCAGGATATCGGCCGGAATGCCGGGGCCGTCATCCTCGATCGCGAGGTCCACCCAATCGCCCCGCGCCACGGCGCTGAGCGTGATCAGGCTGCCGGGCGGAGTATATTTGCCGGCATTGTCGAGCAGGTTGAGCAGCACCTGCTCGAAGAGCACCGGGTCGAGGTCGAGCGCCGGCAGGCCGGGCGGCAGCGCGAGGCGGATCTGATGGCGCTGCAAAAGCCGCCCCGCCCGGCGCAGCGCGCTGCCGATCGCCTCATCCAGCTCCACGGGCTCCCGCCGGGCGGCGATCGCGCCTGCCTCCAGGCGGGTCATGTCGAGCAGGTTCTCGACGAACTGGCCTAGCCGCTCGGCCTCCTCCCGGATGGTGCCGAGCAGCCCCGCCCGCTCCGCCGCGGGCAGATGCGGGCCATAGGTCTCGAGCCCGGTCGCAGCGCCGAGGATCGCCGCGAGCGGCGTGCGCAGATCATGCGAGAGGGAGGTGAGCAGCGCCGAGCGGAGGCGCTCGGTTTCGGCATGGCGCTGGGCCTGCACCACATCATCGGCGAGGCGGATCCGCTCGACCGCGACCGCGATTTGATCCGCCAGCGCATCGAGCAGCCGCCGCTGCGCGAGGGTGAGCAGGCCTTGCCCGCCCGCCGCCTCGCCGCCGCGGTCGAGGCCGAGGACGCCGAGCGGCCCATGCGCGGTCGCGAGCGGGATGAAGAGCCGGCGGGCGCCCGGCAGGGTATCCGATCCGTGCCCGGCCGGGCGGTTGTTGCGCAGGCAGAGCGTGGCGGCCGCGATATCGGCCTCGTCCAGTGCATCCTCAGGCGGGTAGCCGGCATGGACGGCCAGCCGCTCCCCCTCCGGCAGCAGCACGACGATCGAGCGGCCGAGCATGGAGGCCACCTGATAGGTGCTTGCCCAGAGCAGATCGTCGAGCGAGGCGATGGCGGCGATCTTGCGGCTGAAGGCGTAAAGTTCCTCGGTGGTGCGGGCGCGGCTGCGCGCGGCGAGCGTCTGCTCGCGCAAGCGGGCGGCGAGCTGGCTCGTCACCAGCGCGGCGATGCCGAAGAAGAGCAGCGCCACGATGTTGCGCGGATCGGCGATAGTGAAGGTGTAGAGCGGCGGCAGGAAGAAGAAGTTGTCCGCCAGCACGCTCGCGACGACGGCGGCGATCGAGGGCCAGGGCCCGGCGGTGGCGGCCACCGCGATGACGGCGGTGAGATAGCCCATGCTGACGGTCGCGTTGCCGCCGACCTGCTGCAAGACCTCGCAGGCAAGGGTCGCGGCGGCGATCGCGCCAGCGGCGATAACCCAGCCGCCGGGCGCCGGCCGGCGCCGAGGCCGGCCGGCGCGGCCGGAGCGGCCCGCGCGGCTCGCCGCCACCTCCCGGCCGATGACATGGACGGGAATGTCCCGCGCTGCCTCGATCACCCGTTCCACCACGCGGCGGCGCCACGGCCAGCGGCGGCGGCCGCCCGCGGTGCCGATGACGATATGCGTCGCATTGACCTCGCGGGCATAGGCGAGGATCTCGGCCGCGATATCCCGCCCCGGCCTCGTGATGCTCTCGGCGCCGAGCGATTCGGCGAGGCGCAGCGTATGCTCCACCCGTTCCTGGCCTTCCGCGCCGATCTGCGGCGTCTCGACGTAGAGGACGAGGAAGGCAGCATGCAGGCGTTCGGCAAGGCGGCGGCCATAGCGCACGAGGCCCGGGCCCGCCCCGCCGGGGGTGATGCCGACGAGCACCCGCTCCCCCGCTGCCCAGGGGCCGCTGATGGCATGCGCCTGCATATGGTCGCGCAGCTGATCGTCCACCCGCTCGGCGGTCAGCCGCAGCGCGAGTTCGCGGAGCGCGGTGAGGTTGCCCGGTGAGAAGTAATGCGCAAGGGCCCGCTCGGCCACCTTCGGCAGGTAGATGCGGCCCTCGCGCAAGCGCTTGATGAGGTCCTCGGGCGTGAGATCCACGACCTTGATGGCATTGGCGCGGTCGATCACCCGATCGGGCACGGTTTCACGCACGCGGATGCGGGTGATGCGCGCCACGATATCGTTCAGGCTTTCGACATGCTGGATATTGAGCGTGGACCACACATCAATGCCGGCCTCCAACAGCTCCATCACATCCTGCCAGCGCTTCGGGTGCCGGGCGCCGGGGACGTTGCTGTGGGCCAGCTCGTCCACCAGCGCAATCTGCGGCCGGCGGGCCAGCACCGCGTTGAGGTCCATCTCCGCCAGATCGTGCCCGCGATGGGAGACGATCCGGCGGGGGATGATCTCCATCCCCTCCAGCAGTGCCGCCGTCTCCCGCCGGCCATGCGTCTCCACCACCGCGGCAACGATATCGCTCCCCTCCGCGCGGGCGGCGCGGGCAGCGGCGAGCATCTCGTAGGTCTTGCCCACGCCGGGCGCCGCGCCGAGGAAGATGCGCAGCCGCCCCTGCCCTTCGGCCGCCGCGGCGCGCAGCCAAAGCTCGGGCGAAGGCCGGGCGGCAGCGCTCACGATCGTCCGGCTTGGCCGGCCAGCCGGTCAAGCGCGAGGTTGAGGAAGAGCACGTTGACATGCGGCGTGCCGAGCAGGCCGAAGGTACGGCCGACGACCGAGCGGGCCACCAGCGCCTGCACGGCCTTCTCCTCCAGATGCCGCGCGGCGGCGATGCGCTGCACCTGCACATAGGCCGCGGCCGGGGAGATATCGGGGTCGAGCCCGCTCGCGGAGGTGGTGACGAGATCGGCCGGCACCGGCTGGCCCGGATTGGCCGCGACGAACTGCTTCACGTCCGCCGCCACGCGCGCGGCCAGCGCCTTCGATGTCGGGCCGAGATTGGAGCCGCCCGAATTATCCGCGTTATAGGGCGCCGGCACCACCGTGCCGTCGGCGCGCGTCACCGTCGTCGCCGAAGGGCGGCCATGGAAATAGCCGGCGGCGGTGAAGTTCTGGCCGATGAGCGCGGAGCCCACCGGCCGGCCGGCGCGCATCACCAGGCTGCCATTCGCCTGGCTGGGAAAGATGAGCTGCGCGAAGCCGGTGACGAGCAGCGGATAGGCGAGGCCCGTGAGCAGCGTGAGGCCGAGCAGCAGGACAATGGCGGGGCGGATCAGTCGCATGAGGGTATTCCCTTCGTCCGGGGTCTTTACGCCAGACCGATGGCGGAGACGAGCATGTCGATAAGCTTGATGCCGATGAAGGGCGCGACGAGCCCGCCGAGCCCGTAGATCAGCAGGTTGCGCCGCAGCAGCGAGGCCGCGCCGACCGCGCGATAGGTCACGCCTCTGAGAGAGAGCGGGATGAGCGCCACGATGATCAGGGCATTGAAGATGATGGCCGAGAGGATGGCGCTGTCCGGCGTGCGCAGATGCATGATGTTGAGCGCCTGCAGCGGCGGGTAGAGGGCCATGAACATCGCCGGGATGATGGCGAAATACTTCGCCACGTCGTTGGCGATCGAGAAGGTCGTCAGCGCGCCGCGGGTCATCAGCAATTGCTTGCCGATCTCGACGATCTCGATGAGCTTGGTGGGATCGCTGTCGAGATCGACCATATTGCCGGCCTCGCGCGCGGCCATGGTGCCGGTATTCATGGCAACGCCGACATCGGCCTGGGCGAGGGCCGGCGCATCGTTGGTGCCGTCTCCACACATGGCGACGAGCTTGCCGGCCGCCTGCTCCCGCCGGATGAGCGCGAGCTTGTCCTCCGGCGTTGCCTGGGCAAGGAAATCATCCACCCCCGCCTCGGCGGCGATGGCGGCGGCGGTCAGCGGATTGTCGCCGGTGATCATCACCGTGCGGATCCCCATGCGGCGCAGCGCATCGAAGCGGGCGCGAATGCCGGGCTTCACGATATCGCGCAACTCCACGATGCCGAGCAGCCGCCCGCCATCGACGACGGCGAGCGGCGTCGCCCCCTCGCGCGCCACGCGCTCGCTGGTCTCGCGCAGCGCCTGCGCCGGCGGATCGGAGGGGGCGGCCTGCACATGGGCGAGCACGGAATCGACCGCGCCCTTGCGGATGCGCCGGATGTCGCCATCCTGCCCCGGCAGGTCCGCGCCGCTCATCCGCGTCTGCGCGGTGAAGGGCACGAAGCGCGCCCCCGCCACCGCCGCCGCCGGCCCCAGCCGCTGATCGGCCAGCACCACGATCGACCGGCCCTCCGGCGTCTCATCCGCGAGCGAGGCGAGCCGCGCCGCCTCGGCCAGGGCTTCCACCCGCACACCCGGCACCGGGTGGAAGGCCGCCGCCTGGCGATTGCCGAAGGTGATGGTGCCGGTCTTGTCGAGCAGCAGGGTATCGACATCGCCCGCCGCCTCCACCGCGCGCCCCGACATGGCGAGCACCTTGAAGCGCACCAGCCGGTCCATCCCGGCGATGCCGATGGCAGACAGCAGCGCGCCGATCGTCGTCGGGATCAGGCAGACGAACAACGCGACGAGCACGAGCACCGATTCCCGCCCCCCCGCATAGGCCGCGAAGGAGGGGATGGTGGCGACCGCGATGACGAAGATCAGCGTCATCCCGGCGAGGAGGATATTGAGCGCGATCTCGTTCGGCGTCTTCTGCCGCGCCGCCCCTTCGACGAGCGCGATCATGCGGTCGAGAAAGGTATGGCCGGGGGCGGCGGTGATGCGCACCAGGATGCTGTCGCTGATCACCTGCGTGCCGCCGGTGACGGCCGAACGGTCGCCGCCCGATTCGCGGATCACCGGGGCCGATTCACCGGTGATCGCCGCCTCGTTGACGGAAGCGACCCCTTCGACGACCTCGCCATCCGAGGGGATGAACTCACCGGCATCGACGCGGACGAGATCGCCCTCGCGGAGCGCCGCCCCCGGCACGCTCTCCTCCCGGCCGTCGCCTGTCAGCCGCCGCGCCATCGTCTCGGTGCGGGCGCGCCGCATGGTGGAGGCCTGGGCACGGCCGCGCCCCTCGGCCACCGCCTCGGCGAAATTGGCGAATACCACGGTGAACCAGAGCCAGAGGTTGATCTGCACGGCGAAGCCGATGCCGGGGCGGCCGGCGAGGATGTCGCGCAGCAGCAGCAGCGTCGTCAGCGTCGCCACCACCTCCACGGTGAACATCACCGGGTTGCGCCAGAGGAGGCGCGGATCGAGCTTGCGCAGGCTGAGCACGGCTGCCTCGCGCATCAGCGCGCGGGCGGCAAGCCGCGGCATGGGCTGCCCATGATCGTCAGCAAGGGTCATTGTCGTACTTTCAATAGGTCGTGCCGCGCAGCATCGCGAAATGTTCCGCGATCGGGCCGAGCGCCAAAGCGGGGAAGAAAACCAGCCCGCCGAGGATAAGGATCACGCCGATGACGAGGCCGATGAAGAGCGGCCCGGTCGTCGGAAAACTGCCGGAGGATTGCGGCACCGTCTTCTTGGCGGCGAGCGCGCCGGCGATGGCGAGCGCCGGGACCATCACGAAGAAGCGGCCGATCATCATGCCGATGGCCATCGTGATGTCCCAGAAATCATTGCCCGAAAGCCCGGCGAAGGCACTGCCGTTATTGGCCGCGGCCGAGACATAGGCATAGAGCGCTTCCGAGAAGCCGTGCGGCCCGCTCGCCGATATCATTGATTTTGCAACCGGCAGCACCACGGCGAGGGCAGTGAAGCCGAGCATCACGAGCGGCAGGCAGAGAACCGCCAGCATGGTGAGCTTGATTTCGCGCGCCTCGATCTTCTTGCCGAGATATTCCGGCGTCCGCCCGACCATGAGGCCGGCGATGAAGACGGCGAGGATGGCGAAGAGCAGGAAGCCGTAGAGGCCCGAGCCGACGCCGCCATAGATGATCTCGCCCAGCATCATATTGATCATCGGCACCATGCCGCCCAGCGGCAGGAAGCTTTCGAACATCGCATCCACCGCCCCGCAGGAGGCATCGGTCGTCGCGGTCGAGAAGATCGCGGTGCCCGCCATGCCGAAGCGGATCTCCTTGCCCTCCATATTGCCCATGCCGGGGGCCACGTGCAGCGCGGTGAGAATGGGGTTCGGCCCGCTCTCGATCAGATAGATCGCGCTGACGCCGACGAGGAACATCAGTCCCATCGCCGCGAAGATCGCCCAGCCCTGCCGCTCGTCACCGACGAGGCGGCCGAAGGCGTTCGTCAGCCCCGCGCCGAAGACGAAGATCGAGATTGCCTCGATGAAATTCGTCAGCGCGGTCGGGTTCTCGAAAGGATGCGCGGAATTGGCGTTGAAGAAGCCGCCGCCATTGGTGCCGAGCATCTTGATCGCCTCCTGCGAGGCGACGGGACCGAGCGCGATGGTCTGCTTCGACCCTTCGAGGGTCATGACCGTCACCGCGCCGTGGAAAGTCTGCGGCACACCCTGCCAGACCAGGAAGAGCGCGTAGATGAGCGAGAGCGGCAGCAGCGCATAGACCGTGATCCGCACGAGATCGGCCCAGAAATTGCCGATCGCGCCGGCCGAGCGGCGGGAGAAGCCGCGGATGACGGCGAGCGCGATGGCGATCCCCGCCGCCGCCGAGGTGAAATTCTGCACCGCGAGCGCCACCATCTGGCTGAAATAGGAGAGCGTCGTCTCGCCCCCGTAGAACTGCCAGTTGGTATTGGTGAGAAAGCTCACCGCCGTATTGTAGGCCAGCGCCGGCGGCACCGCGCCCTGCCCGTCCGGGTTCAGCGGAAGCAGGCTCTGCAGGCGGAGGATGGCGTAGACTGCGAGGAAGCAGGCGAGCTTGAAGGCGAGCATAGCGGTTGCGTAGGCAACCCAACTCTGCTCGGCCGCGGGATCGACCCCGGCGGCGCGATAGAGGCCGCGCTCGATCGGGCCGAGAACCGGCACGCGGAGCGCGCGCCCCGTATCGCTCAGCCGGGCGAGCAGCGCGCCCACCGGCCGGGTGATCAGGATGACGAGGAGGAAGAAGAGGGCGATTTCCGCCCAGCCAAGAACGGTCATGCGGGCGATGTCCTAGAATTTTTCCGGCCAGACCATCGCGGTCACGAGGTAGGCGAGGAGAAAGGCGGTCACGAGGCCGCCGAGCACGAGAGCGAGCATGGCGCTAGAGCCTGGCGCAGAAGCGCAGGAAGCCGAGGCAGGCGGCGAAGCCTGCCAGGCCGAGGGCGAGAAAGCCGAGATCGAACATTGCTGTCTCCAAGCGCGGTTGCGGCCGGATCATCCGCCCGCCCGGCATAGGAAAGCGATGCGGAGCGCCGGCCGCCGGCATAGGAATCTCATAGGGATGGTCCGGCCTGCCCAAGCGCCGCCGCCGGTGCTAACGGAGGCGCCATGCCCCCACTCGCCCCCGATGCCGCGCCCAGCCCCCCGCGCCGCCGCGCCCTGCTGCTCGCCCTCACCCTGGCGCTCATCGCCTTCAACCTGCGCACGCCCGTCACCAGCATGGGGCCCGTCCTGCCGGAGGCGATCGCCGGCACCGGCCTCTCGGCGACCGCGGCGAGCCTGTTGACGACCATCCCCTCGCTCTGTTTCGGCCTCTTCAGCCCGCTCGGGCCGCGCCTCAGCCGCAGCCTCGGAGTGGAACGGGCGATCCTCGCCGCGCTGGCGGCGCTTGCCCTCGGCACCGCGCTGCGTTTCGCGGGCCTGCCGCTCACCCTCTTCGCCGGGCAGATCCTCGCCTGCGGCGGCATCGGCGTCGTCAATGTCCTGCTGCCGAGCCTGGTGAAGCGGGATTTCCCGACCCGCGTGGCGGCGGTCACCGGCCTCTATGTCATGAGCATGTCGGTCGGCGCGGCGCTGGCCGCCGGCAGCACGGTGCCGCTGGAGCGCTCGCTCGGCTCCTGGGCGGCGGCTCTCGGATTCTGGGCGGTGCCGGCGCTGCTGGCAGCCGGGCTATGGCTACCCTGGGCCGCGGGCCCCGGGCAGGAGGCGGGCGCCGCCGGCGGGCCGGGGCGCCTGCACGGCCTTTGGTCGGACAGGCTCGCCTGGCAGGTCACGCTCTTCATGGGGCTGCAATCGGCGCTCGCCTATATCGTCTTCGGCTGGCTGGCGCCGGTGCTGCGCGATCGCGGGCTGGCACCGGCGGAAGCCGGGCTCGCACTCTCGATCTCGATCATGGCGCAGGCGGCGGCCTCGCTCATCCTGCCCTCGCTCACCACCCTCGGGAAAGACCAGCGGCCGGCCGCGGCGGCGCTCAGCCTGCTCTGCGTTGCCAGCCTGCTCTGCTGCCTCTACGCCCCGCTCGGGCTGGTCTGGCCTTCGGTTGTCGTGCTCGGCCTCAGCCAGGGCGGGCTCTTTCCGCTGGCGCTCATGCTCATCGTGTTGCGCTCGCCCGACAGCAACCTCACCCGCCACCTCTCGGGCATGGCGCAGGGCGTCGGCTATGTGCTGGCCTCGGCCGGCCCGCTGCTCGCCGGGCTGCTGCATGCGGCGATGCATAACTGGGCGGGGCTTGCCGCGCTCATCGTCATCCTCGGCGGCGCCATGCTGGCGGCCGGGCTGGGCGCCGGCCGGGCGCGGCATATCGGCGCGCGCTACCGCGGCTGAGCCAGGGGTGATGGCAGAGGTGAAGCGGGGGCCGGCGCGGCGGCAGGCCCGATGGCGGCGGAGGGGATGGCGCGCCCTGGTGGATTCGAACCACCGACCCACAGCTTAGAAGGCTGTTGCTCTATCCTGCTGAGCTAAGGGCGCCGCTCATCCAGGGCTTATAGCGCGCCGCGGCGGCGCATGCCATCCGGGCGCGGCGCTTCAATGGGTCCAGTTTTCGGGCCGGTCGGTGCGGAAATTATCCGCATAGGCCTTGGGCTTCACCACCCGCTCCTCGGTGATTTCCACATCATAGGCGGCGCCGTGCCGCTCGGCATAGGCGATCGCCTCATCCCGCGTTGGGAAGGTCAGCCGCACCTGGGATTGGGTCTCCGCGCCGCCGATCCAGCCCATCAGCGGGTCAGGCCGCTGCGGATCCTGCCGCTGCCATTCGAGAACCCAGTTCCGCTGCGCGCCGTGGCCGGATTGCATGGCCGATTTCGGCTGCTGGTAGATCCGCACGCGCATCGGCATTCTCCCGCTTTGTAGCCTCGTTCTGCATGGTCGGGGCGGCCGGACTCGAACCGGCGGCCTCGTGTACCCAAAACACGCGCGCTACCAGGCTGCGCCACGCCCCGCCATCCGCGTTGTATAGCGGGCCCGGCGCAATATGCCAGCCCGCGCGGCCACCTACTGGCCTCCGGCTTTCACATTGCCGAAGGGCGCGCCGATCACCTCGTCCCCCACGGAGATCGCATCCTTGGCAGTCAGCCCGCCCTGCAGCTCCAGCACCGCCTTCACCGGCCCGTGGCTTTGCACCGGCGCCAGGCTGTAGGGCACGGTATTCTCGGCGATCGCACGGATCGTGCCGTCCGCATTGATGAACACCATATCGAGCGGCACGATGGTGTTCTTCATCCAGAAAGCCTGGGGCTGAACATCGGGGAAGACGAAGAGCATGCCGCTATCCGCCGGCACGGAGGTGCGGAACATCAGCCCCGTCTCCTGCTCCTGCGGCGTGGTCGCCATCTCCACCACGAAATGATGCGGCTTGCCGTGATCGTCGGTGATGGTGAGCGGCGCCGTCGGCAGCTTTGGCTGCGGGCCGGTCGGGTCGCTCTGGGCATGCGCCTGGCAGGTGGCGAGGAGCAGCGGCAGTGCTGCGAGGATGAGCAGCAGAACGAAGATGGCAAGCAGGTTGCGAAGGCGCATCCTAAGGGATCTCCCGGAGGGTCAGGGCGGCAAGCTGGCGAATCTCGGCCCGCACCAAACCCTCTCGCGGCGCATCCCGCAAGGTCGTGGTCCAATGCGGCGGCGGATCGCGGCCAGCGGCGCGGTTGTAAACCAGGCGGCGCAGGATTGTCTCGGCCTCGGGCGGCAGGCGGGGCGGAATTTCGTGATCGTTCAGCACCGCCCAGAGCCCGGCCCAGCACCGCGCGACGGTATAGGGGTTGTAGCCGCCGCCGCCGAGCAGGAGGAGCCGCGGCGCCAGCCCCCGCACCGCGCCCACCGCCTCGAAATAGGCGTTGTTGGAAAGGGAGAGCCGGGCCAGCGGATCTTCTTCCAGCGCATCCGCCCCGCACTGGATCATGATCGCCTCCGGGCGGAAGCGGGCGATGAGCGGCAGCACCGCCTCGCGCAGCAGGAACCGCGCCTCCGTATCGTTATAGCCGGGCGGCACCGGCAGGTTGCGCGCGCTGCCGCCGGCGCGATCGGTGGCAGCGCCTGTCTGCGGCCAGCGGCCGGCCTCATGGATGCTGATCGTGAGCACCCGCGGATCGCCCGCGAAAGCATCCTGCACGCCATCGCCGTGATGCGCGTCGAGATCGAGGTAGAGCACCCGCGTGAGGCCCTGGTCGAGCCAGGCGAGCAGGCCGAGCACGCAGTCATTGACGTAGCAGAAGCCGGAGGCGCGATCCGCCCGGCCGTGATGGGTGCCGCCGCCCGGCACATGCACCATGCCGCCCGCCGCCGTCAGCCGCGCGGCCTCGATGACGCCGCCGGCCGAGGTCGCGGGGCGGCGGAACATCTCGGCATAGACCGGATTGTTATCGGTGCCGATGCGAAAGCGGGCGCGCGCCGCCTCCGGCACGCTCTGCGTCGCCTCGGCGTGGCGGAGCGCCGCGAGATAGGCGGGGTCGTGAAAGCGGGCGAGCGCTTCGAGCGAGGCGAGGGGCGCTTCCCGATAGGCCGCGGCCGGCAGCCAACCGAGCGCGCGGCAGAGGTCGATCATCGTCGAAACCCGCGGCACGGCGAGGGGATGGTCGGCGCCATAGGTGGAATGGCGGTAGATCTCGCTGCCGATGAGAAGGGGGCGGGGTTTCGCGTCCGGCACGGGCATCCTATCCTCCGGCCAAAAAAAAGGCGGTGCCGAAGCACCGCCAAGTTTAGGGAGGAAACGTCCAAGAAAGCAGCAACACGATCCTGGACCGCCGTTGCTGCGATGCACAAACTAGTCTGAACCTTCGTGCGATGCAAGCGCATTTTTGCAGCGCTGTACCGCATAGCGAACAGACTTACGTTATAGCGATCAAGCAGGCGATCCAGGCACACCGGCGCCGCAAAATGCCGACCTACCAGAAGCGGGGGAGGCCCATTCTCGCCCGCATAGGGTGACAGGGGGCAGATCGTGCGCTAGGTGCGAGGCGCAATATCGCAGACCTGATATTTCGGAATCCTTGCCCCTCATGGCCAGCAGCAACGATATTCGTGCCACCTTCCTCGATTATTTCGCGCGCAACGGCCATACGGTCGTCGAAAGCTCGCCGCTGGTGCCACGCAACGACCCGACGCTGATGTTCACCAACAGCGGCATGGTGCAGTTCAAGAACGTCTTCACCGGGCAGGAGCGCAGGCCCTATAGCCGCGCGACGACGGCGCAGAAATGCGTCCGCGCCGGCGGTAAGCACAACGATCTCGACAATGTCGGCTATACCGCCCGGCACCATACCTTCTTCGAAATGCTGGGGAATTTTTCCTTCGGCGACTATTTCAAGGAAGAGGCCATCCACCACGCCTGGACCCTGGTGACGAAGGATTTCGGCCTGGCACCCGAGAAGCTGCTCGTCACCGTCTATCATGAGGATGAGGATGCGGCCCGCCTCTGGCGCCGGATCGCCGGCCTGCCGGAGGAGCGGATCATCCGCATCGCGACCTCGGATAATTTCTGGCGCATGGGCGATACCGGCCCCTGCGGCCCCTGCTCCGAAATCTTCTACGATCATGGGCCCGCCATCCCCGGCGGGCCGCCCGGCAGCCCGGACGAGGATGGTGACCGCTTCATCGAGATCTGGAACCTCGTTTTCATGCAATACGAGGAAGGGCCGCCCGGCACGCGGAACGCCCTGCCCCGCCCCTCGATCGATACCGGCATGGGGTTGGAGCGCTTCGCCGCCATCCTGCAAGGAAAGCATGACAATTACGATACGGATACGCTGCGCGCGCTGATCCTCGCCAGCGCCGAAGCCACGGGCCGGGATCCGGACGGGCCGGAAAAGACCAGCCACCGCGTCGTCGCCGACCATCTCCGCTCCTCCTGCTTCCTCATCGCCGACGGCGTGCTGCCGTCGAACGAGGGGCGCGGCTATGTCCTGCGCCGCATCATGCGCCGCGCCATGCGCCACGCCTATCAGATGGGCGCCGCCGAGCCGCTGATGCCGCGCCTCGTCCCCGCCCTCGTCCGCCAGATGGGCCAGGCCTATCCCGAGCTCACCCGGGCGCAAACCTTGATGACGGATACGCTGCGGCTGGAGGAGACGCGCTTCCGCTCCCTCCTCGAACGCGGCCTGCACCTGCTGGCGGAAGAGACCGATAAGCTAGGCGAGGGCCAGGCCCTGGCCGGTGACGTCGCCTTCCGCCTTTACGATACCTTCGGCTTCCCGCTCGATCTCACCCAGGATGCGCTACGCGAGCGTGGCCTCGGCGTCGATGTCGCGGGTTTCGAGGCGGCGATGGCCGAGCAGCGCAGCCGTGCCCGCGCCGCCTGGGCAGGCTCGGGCGATGCCGCGACCGATCGGGTCTGGTTCGACCTCAAGGAGCGGCTGGGTGCCACCGAATTCCTCGGCTACGCGACGGAGAGCGCCGAGGGCGAGATCCTCGCGCTCGTCGTGGACGGCGCGCCGGCCGAAAGCGCGATGGCGGGCAGCGCGGTCGCCGTCCTCCTCAACCAGACGCCCTTCTACGCCGAAAGCGGCGGCCAGGTGGGCGATGAGGGGCGCATCACCGGGCCGGACGGGCTCGTCATCACCATCACGGATACGCAAAAGAAGCTCGGCGATCTCTTCATCCATCTCGGCCGGGTGGAAAGCGGGCTCGCCCGCCCGGGCCTCGCCATTCGCGCCGAGGTCGATCACGCGCGCAGGCGGGCCATCCGCGCCCACCACTCCGCCACCCACCTCCTGCATGAGGCGCTCCGCCGCACGCTCGGCCCGCATGTCGTGCAGAAGGGCAGCCTCAACGCGCCCGACCGGCTGCGCTTCGACATCAGCCACCCGATGCCGGTGACGGCCGGGGAGCTCGCCGCGGTGGAAGCCGAGGTCAATGCCCGCATCCGCGAGAACTCCGCGGTGACGACGCGGCTGATGACGCCGGATGCCGCGGTCGCGGAAGGGGCGATGGCCCTCTTCGGCGAGAAATACGGCGAGGAAGTGCGCGTCGTCAGCATGGGCGAGGGAGAAGGGGAGCGCCGCGCCTATTCGATCGAACTCTGCGGCGGCACCCATGTCGCCCGCACCGGCGATATCGGCCTGCTCCGCATCGTCTCGGAAGGCGGCGTATCAGCCGGAGTCCGCCGGATCGAGGCGGTGGCCGCCGAGAGCGCCTATGCGAGCCTCCGCGAGACCGAGCGGCTGCTCGAAGAAGCCTCCGCGGCGCTGCGGGTGCCGGCGAGCGAGCTGCCCGCCCGCATCGCCGCCCTCGTCGAGGATCGCCGCCGCCTCGAACGCCAGTTGAGCGAGACGCAGAAGAAGCTCGCGACCGGCGGTTCCGCGGCCGAGATCGAGGAGGTCGGCGGCGTCAAGCTCTCCGCCCGCAATCTCGGCGACGTGCCGCCGCGCGATCTCAAGGGGCTGGCGGAAGCCATCGGCAAGCAGATCGAAAGCGGCGTCGTCGCCCTGGTCTCGACCGCCGAAGGCAAGGCGAGCATCGTCGTCGCGGTTTCGGCCGATCTTACCCGCCGCTTCAGCGCGGTCGATCTCGTGCGCGCGGCGAGTGCGGCAGTCGGCGGCAAGGGCGGCGGCGGGCGCCCCGATCTCGCCCAGGCCGGCGGGCCGGAGGGTGAGCGGGCGGAAGAGGCCTTGGCCGCCGTGCGTGCGGCGCTGGCGGGTTAGCCAGCCGGATCGCGCCCGAGCGCATGGAGCGGCGGCGGATGCTACAGCACATCCGCCTCGGTCAGCGCCGTGAGCACTTCGTCGAGCGAGAGATCGGCGAGGTTATCCTCGCGTAGGATGAGGAAGCTTTGGCCCTCCGGCCCGCGCGGCTGGGTGCGGTTGAAATCGCTCGCATAGGAGAAGAGCGTGAGGCAGGTGCAGCCCATGGCCGCGGCGAGGTGCATCGGCCCGGTATCGTTGCCGACCGCGAAGCGCGCCCGGGCGGCCAGCGCCGCGAGGCCGGGCAGGTCGGTCTGGCCCGTCAGGTCCACAGCTTCCGGGCATTCCTCCTGAATGGTCTTGGCGAGCGCGCCTTCCGGCCCGGTACCGACCACGACCGGCGTGATGCCCCGGCGCTGCAATTCCCGCGCGAGGCGGCCGTAGAGCACCGTCGGCCAGCGCTTGGCCGGCCGATGCGGAGAGGCGCCGGGCACCAGCAGCGCATAGGGCTCGGGCAGCGCGGGCGGGCGGGCGGCGGCCAGCAGCCAATCAGTCCTGGCCACCGGCACGCGCATAATCCCGGCCATCGCCAGCTGGTCGCGTTGCCGCTCCCAGGTATGCATCCGGTCGCGCTCGGGGTTGGCATGCGGGTGTGAGCAGCCCGGCGCGATGCCGGACCAGCCCGGCCGGCCGGCGAGGCGGAAATAGCGGCTGGAGCGGCCGGAGGTCTGCAAATCATAGACGAAATCGTAGCCGCGCAGGCGGCGCATGATGCCGAAGAGCCCGCGCAGATCCCACCAGGGCGCGCGGCGGTCGATCTCGACATGATCGAACCAGGGGCTGAGCCGGCCGAGCCGCGCGAAGGGCGCGGTCGTCAGCAGCGTGATCTCCGCCTGCGGATGGGCGGCACGGATGGCGGCGAAGGGGCCGAAGGAGAGGATGAAATCGCCGAGCGCGCCAAGCCGGATCACGAGGATCCGCTTGGCGCTCTGCCGCTCCTTGGGTTTCGCCATCGCCGTATGCGCCTCATGCTGCGGGAAAGTCCTCCCTCCGCCTAACGCATCCCGGCGGCGGAGGAAACTCGCAGCCGGCCGGTCACTCGGCGGCGGCAGGGGGCTTGAAGGCGGGCAGGCGTGCCTGCTGCCCCGGCCGGCGATGGCGATAGGTCAGCGCCTCGGCCACATCGACGCGCCGCACCGCGGGCGACGCCGCCAGATCGGCGATCGAGCGCGAAACCCGCAGCGTGCGGGTAAAGCCGCGCGCCGAAAGCTCCAGCCGCTCGGCCGCGCGCTCGGCAAAGGCCCGCGCCTCCGGCTCGAGCGTGATCCGGTCAATCTCGACCGCGGCGTTGAGCCAGCCGCCAGGCGCCTCAGCGGGCGCGCGGGCGCGCTGCAAGGCGCGGGCGGCGGCCACCCGCGCCGCCACCGCGGCCGTCGGCTCGCCGGCCGGCGCGCGGGAAAGCTCGGTCGGCGAAATCGGCGAAACCTCGACCACGAGATCGATGCGATCCATCAGCGGGCCGCTGATCTTGCCCTGATAGGTTTCCGCGCAGCGCGGCGCGCGGCCGCATTCCCGCGCCGCATTGCCGAAATAGCCGCAGCGGCAGGGGTTCATCGCGGCGATGAGTTGGAAGCGCGCCGGGTAGGTGATATGCGCCGCGGCGCGGGCGACGGTGGTGCGCCCGGTCTCCACCGGCTGGCGCAGCGCTTCGAGCGCCATCGGCGGGAATTCGGGCAGCTCGTCGAGGAAGAGCACGCCGCGATGGGCAAGGCTGACCTCGCCCGGGCGGGCCCGCCCGCCGCCGCCGGTCAGCGCCGCCTGGCTTGCCGAATGATGCGGCTCGCGGAAGGGCGGGCGGCGCAGGAGCCGCCCCTCGGTCAGCATCCCCGCGACGCTATGGACCATGCTGACCTCCAACGCCTCCATCGGCGAAAGATCGGGCAGGATGCCGGGCAGGCGCTCGGCGAGCATGGATTTTCCCGCCCCGGGCGGCCCCAGCATGAGCATGTGGTGGCCGCCGGCGGCCGCGATCTCCATCGCCCGGCGGGCGAGTTCCATGCCCTTCACCTGGGCGAGGTCCGGCCCCGGCGGCGGATCGGCGAGGCCCGCGACGCTTGGCGGGCTCAACACCTGGGTGCCGCGAAAATGGTTGATGAGGCTCATCAGGTCGGGCGCGGCGAGGATCTGCAGCCTCCCCGCCCAGGCCGCTTCCGGCCCCTGGCGGCCGGGGCAGATGAGCCCCCATTCCCGCTCGGCGGCAGAAATCGCCGCCGGCAGAACGCCCGAGACCGGCACGATGTCCCCCGCGAGCGACAGCTCGCCGAGCGCCGCGAAGCCCGCCAGTTCCTCGGCTGGGATGATCTCCATCGTGCCGAGCACGGCCAGCGCCATCGGCAGGTCGAAATGGCTGCCTTCCTTCAGCAGATCGGCGGGGGCGAGGTTGATGAGCAGGCGCTTGGGCGGCAGGGCGAGCCCCATGGCGGCCAGTGCCGCGCGCACCCGCTCCCGCGCTTCGCCCACTGCCTTGTCTGGCAGGCCGACGACGAGAAAGGCCGGCAAACCCGCCGCCGCCTGCGCCTGCACCTCCACCGGCACGGCCTGGATGCCGGAGAAGGCGAAGCTTTGCACCCGGACGACGCTCATCGCTGGCCCTCTTGATCCGATGCCGGAACGATATCGCGGAGTTCCGCGCCTTGTCCATCATCCGCCGGGAGGCTGATCGGCTCAGGCTTCGCTTGTGATCGGGCGGGGGAGCGGCTAACGGGGTCGGCTGGCCCCGGAGCGCGGGGCAGAACGGGAGCAAGGATGATGGGCTATCGGGTCGCGGTCGTCGGTGCCACAGGGGCGGTGGGGCGCGAGATCCTCAAAACGCTGGCCGAGCGGGATTTTCCGATTAGCGATATCGCGGCCGTTGCCTCCGGCCGCTCCGCCGGCACCGAGATTTCCTTCGGCGAGAAGCGGGTGCTGAAGGCCCAGAGCCTCGACAAGTTCGATTTCCATGGCTGGGATATCGGCCTCTTCAGCCCAGGCGCCTCGGTCTCGGCGATCCATGCGCCGCGCGCGGCCGCCGCCGGCTGCGTCGTCATCGACAATACCAGCCACTTCCGGATGGACCCCGAGGTGCCGCTCGTCGTGCCGGAGGTGAACCCCGAGGCGCTCGCCGGCTTCCGCCGCAAGGGCATCATCGCCAATCCCAATTGCTCGACGATCCAGATGCTGGTGGCGCTCAAGCCGCTGCACGACGAATTCCGCGTCAAGCGCGTCTCGGTCGCGACCTACCAGTCCGTCTCCGGCGCCGGCAAGGAAGGGATGGACGAGCTTTTCAACAACAGCCGCGCGCTTTACGTGAACGATCCGGTCACGCCGCAGCAGTTCACCAAGAACATCGCCTACAACGTCATCCCGCATATCGACGTCTTCCTCGATGACGGATCGACGAAGGAGGAATGGAAGATGGTGGTCGAGACCAAGAAGATCCTCGACCCCTCGATCGCCGTCTTCGCGACCTGCGTGCGGGTGCCGGTCTTCATCGGCCATGCCGAGGCCGTGCATGTCCAGTTCGAGCGCCCGGTGACGGCGGGCGAGGCGCGGGCCGTGCTGCGGGACGCGCCGGGCGTGACGGTGATCGACGTGCGGGAGGATGGCGGCTACGCGACCCCGGCCGAGATCGCCGGCGAGGATGATGTCTTCGTCAGCCGCATCCGCCGCGATCCGACGGTGGAAAACGGCCTCGCCTTCTGGTGCGTGGCGGATAATCTGCGCAAGGGCGCGGCGCTCAACGCGGTGCAGATCGCCGAGGCGCTGATCGCCCGGAAACTCATCGGCCAGCCCGCGGCGGCCTGACGGCCGCCCGCTTTCGGCAGAAGCCTCGGCCGCAGCGCCATCCCCGTGCCCGTCCCGGGGATCGGCGGGGCCGGAAAGCATGGGCCTCCCGGGCTACCGGGTCAGCCAGCCGCCGAGCTTCTCGTGCTGCGGCAGATGCCGCCAGGCGAAGGCCGCGGCCAGCAGGATGAGCCCATCGAACGTCACCCAGAAGGATGGGCGTGGCCCGCGCGGGCCGATCTGCCAATTGGCGGCGAGCACCCGCCCCGGCGGCACGAAGGTTTCAAGCGCGTACCAGGCATATTCCACCGCGATCGTCGCCGCGCCGGCGGCGAGCGCCAGCAGAAGCAGGCCAGCGAGCTGCCGCTCGACCCCCGCCGGCAAGCCGCGCCACAGCATGAGCCAGAGGAACAGGCCGGTCGGCAATACCGCCAGCGTCACGTCGATCTTCTGGGTCAGGAAAAAATGCCAGAGCGAGAGGACGGCGATCGGATAGACCAGCCGGTGCAGCCATTTCCAGCGTCGGCCGAGGCGGCGGATGGCGGCATCGGTGGAGGTCGCCGAGAGCAGGATGAGGCCGAGGACGGCGATGAAGCCGATCAGCAGATAGAGGATGGTGAAGATCTGGTTCAGCACGAAGCCGAGGTTCCAGCCCTGCTCCATCACGTAGAGGACGAGGTGGGCCAGGGTATAGGCCGCCGCCGTCAGCCCCAGCATGCGCCGCACCTGGATGAGCTTGGGCAGGCCGAAGATCGCCCGCGCCGGGGAGACCGCGAGCGAGGCGAGGAGGAACCAGATCGCCCAGACGCCGGTCATCAGCATCGCGCGGTTGAGCGGTGTCGCCGAATAGGTGCCGGCGCTCCAGCGGATCGCCATCAGCAGGCCAGGCAGCAGGCAAAGCAGCAGGAGGACGGTCTTGAAGGGGGAGAGGCGGCCCGCGCGGTCCCGCCAGGGCGGGGTGAACCAGGGCAGGCGGGCGCGTGCGGCGCCCCGGCCGCTGCCCGGGGCGGCGGCATTGGCCGCCCCGGCGCGCGCGCCGCGGCGGATCGGCCTCGGCTGGGCGGTTCCGGCCTCGGTCATGGCGCGCCGAGCCCCGCGAGGCCGGGCACCATGGCGCGGAACAGGGCGGGCGGCAGATCCACCTGCTGCAAGCCGGCGGGCACCGCGAAGAGGTCGGTCGGGATCGGCGCAAAGCTCACCGAGGTCGCGACCAGCCGGCCGTGATCGGCCGCCCCGCCGGGGGGCGTGCCGGGCGGCGTGCCCCCCGCATCCCCTTGCAGGATCACGCCGTCGCGGGTGATGCAGGCCTCGCCCTTGCCCCCCTCCCCTGCGCCCGTCCAGACGCGGCAGGGCAGGCCGAGCAGCACCCGCTCCCCGGCGCGCTGCAGGCGCAGATGGTCCGGGGCAAGGGTGATGGCGGCAAGGCCCGCCGGCGCCACCGCGAAGATCATCCCCTTGCCCGGCGAGACGAGGCGCACGGTATCATGCGCGAAATCGAGCAGCAGATAGTCGGAATTGCCCGCCTGATCGATCCGCATCAGCTGATCGGCCGGATCGGCCCGCATGGTGAGGGCGAGTTCCCCCGTCTGGCTGCTGGTCAGATCATAGCCGACCGAGACGGGGCGGAGCGGCAGGATGGAGGGGGCAGCAGCAGCCTCGGCCGCAGCCGGCAGGAGCATACCGGCGAAAGCGGCGCAAAACGCCGCGCCAAGCACCGGGCGGCGGCGGGCAGGGCGCTTTCGCGCCACGTCCCGGCAGATCATCATGGCTCGCTTCATTCCCGGTCCCTTCCCATCGCCGCGATCATCGGCCGCAGCACGCTCTCGTCAATCCGCTGGGGCCAGACGGCGCCGACCTCGACCGCCTGCCCGAGCCAAGCGCGATACCGCTCGCGCGGCACCTCCTCAATCCCGAACTGGTTCAAATGCTGGTTCACCATCTGCGCGTCGAGCAGGGTGAAGCCCTGCGCCCGCAGCAACGCCACCAGATAGACCAGCGCCACCTTGGAGGCATCGCGTACCCGGTGGAACATGCTTTCGCCGAAAAAGGCACCGCCGATGGCAAGGCCGTAAAGCCCGCCGGCCAGCCGGTCTCCCTCCCAGCATTCGATGCTATGGGCATGGCCCGCCGCATGCAGCCCGAGGAACAATCGCTCGATCGTCGGGTTGATCCAGGTATCCGGCCGATTGTCGGCGGTATCGGCGCATTGGCTGAGCACGGCTTCGAAGGCCCGGTCGGTCGTTACCCGGAAGCGGGGGCCGAGGGTGGTGCGGCGCAGCCGGCGGGGCAGGTGAAACCCGGCGAGCGGGATGATGCCGCGCAGATCCGGATCAAGCCAGTAGATACGATCGTCCCGCCGGCTCTCCGCCATGGGAAAGAGGCCGACGCGATAGGCCCGCAGCAGCAGGTCGGGCGTGAGGTCCGGGCGCTTCATGCGGTGCATGTGGGATCTCGCCAAGCTTCGCAAATGACTGATGGGAAAACGGCTGGCAGAAGCAGCGCGGAGGCGCCGCCATACCCCGCTGCTTCCCTCTCTTATACTCACTGGCTCGCCCAAACGATGCGGTGCATCCAGGCGATCGACTCGCTTTCGAGGCGGGTATCCGCCCGCGCCGGGTTGAGCGAGCGTGCATCGACCCCGCGCGGCGAACGGCGGACGACTTGGCGCACCATCACCCGGCCCTTCTGATCGCGCAGCACAACCCGATCGCCCCGGCGGATCGGGGCGAGCGGGGAGACAATCAGCAGGTCGCCGTCGCGATAGACGGGCTCCAGCGCATCGCCGCCCACCTCCAGCGCATAGGCGTGCGGGTCGGAGACTTCTGGCAGCGCCGCCTCGTCCCACTCCTTGCCGGAGGGGTTGCCGGCACCGTCGAAAAAGCCAGGCAGGGCCGCCTGATGCAGCGAGATCATCGGCAGGCGGCGGATCGCCGGGCGGGTGCCGGCGGCGGGCAGCGCGCGGGCGCCGCGCACCAGGCTCGCGAATTCCTCCAGCGTCGCGTCCGTCGCGTCCAGCACCTTGGAGACGCTTTCGGTGCTCGGCCAACGGCCGCGCCCGTCCGGTGTCAGGCGCTTCGAAAGGTTGAAGGTCGTCGCATCCAATCCGGCCTTGCGTGCCAGGCCCGAAGCCGTCAGGCCGCGCTCCGCCGCCAGGGTATCGATCGCGCGCCATATGTCTTCGTGCCGCATCAGAATTCCGTTAAATTACAAAACTCTAGAAGAAGACTACACCCCAACATGAGAATCTATCCCTAATTTTGGGTTGCAAGCCTAGGAATTTAGGCTTAATCATCTCGATATCGGAACGAACTACCTTCGGCGTTCCGCCGGATCTCCCCGATCCCAAACCAGCCCGCAATGGCGGCGGGCCCTGTTTCTGACCCAAAGCGATGGATCCCCCGATAATGCAGCTTGAACACGCCACCCTTATCCCGCGGTCCTGCCAACCCTTGCCTGGCACCGGCCCGTCTCTGGATGAGATGGCCGCGCCCGCGCGCTTCCCGGCTGCCGGGACGGCCGCCACCCCCGGCCTCGGCCTTGCCCAGCCTCGCCGGCGGGGCGAACCCTTCCGCGATGCCGAGGCCTGCCTGGTCTGGACCATCCGGCAATTGGCGGCCGAGGCCGAGGCCGAGAAGAAGCCGGCCCGCGCCGCCATCTGCTCGCCGCATGAAGTCGTCAAATGTCTGGACAAGCTCTATCGCCAGCGCCGGATCGATCTGCATCACGTCCGCATCCTGCGCCTCTGGGCGCATCGCGGCCGCGCGCCGGACCCGCGGAACCCGATCGAGGCGCAGACGCGCGCATCTGGCGCGAGGCTCTGGACCGCCTTGAATGGCCCCTCCGAACTTTGGGCATCGTTTCCTAACGAATCGACTCTACAGGATTCTATTCCTCGAATAGGAGGCTTCTGCAACCATGTCTTTTGCGCTTCGTAATCTTTGTGTCCTGGCCTACGCGAATGGCTTTACGCTCTGGCACTACAAGGCCGGCGCGGACCAACTGAACGATGTCGAGGATGACGATTTTTTTGCCGACGCGGCGGATATGCTCGCGCCGGGTGACATGATCATGATCTCCGCGCGCGATGGCGGGCGGATCGCGGCCATCGCCAACCGCCAGGGGCGGCCCGCCCTGGCGACCCTGCAACTCTGACGGAGGCAGGCATCGCCGATCCCGCTCTGCCGCACGCGGGGGCAGCATGCCGTGACGAGGGGTATGGCGAAAGCCCAAGCCCCCGGCCCAGCCTCGGCCGGGAGCGGTTCATGGCGTCCCCTGGTCAGACGCGCGTGGGTCTGACCAGGATCTGCTCTGAAGCCCGGCCTCAGCGGGGCGCTGCCCTGCCGGCCGTCGTCTCAGCGGTAATAGTATCCCCCGCCATAGGGCTGCTGGTAATAGGGTCGCTGCGGCGTAGTCGCCGCCCCCGCCGCCGCACCCACGGCGCCGCCGACCAGCGCGCCGATGCCAGCCCCCTGCCCGCCGCCGGCGAGGCCGCCGATCAGCGCGCCGGAGCCGGCGCCGATCGCCGCGCCGCCAAGCGCCCGCTGCCCCGGGCTATAGGGATCGGTGCAGCCGGCGAGCAGGCAAAGCCCGCCCAGACCGGCCATGGTGATGATTGCAAGGCGCATGGCCCCCTCCTCTATCGTGCCAATCCGCGTTTCCCGCAGATGGCATGGCGGTATGGATCGGCATCGCCGGCCGCCATCACGAAGCCGAGCGGCCGGGCCGCGGGGCGCAAAGCCCCTGCCGACGGGTGCTGAGATAGGAGGAAGCTCGGGCGAGACTATCGCCGCTTCATGGTGCTCGCGTGGCGGAATGCCGCCGATTGTGGCGGCCCGGCGGGGCTTTTACAGCACGATCACGCCGCTATGCTTGGCCTTGCGCTCCGGTTCGACATGAATGGTTACAACCAGCCCCTCCATCTCGGCCTTCAGCGCCGCCTCGATCCGGTCGCAGATATCGTGCGCCTCTTCCACCGTCATGCTGCCGGGCACCACGAGGTGGAATTGCAGGAAGGTCAGCCGCCCGGCCTGGCGGGTGCGCAGATCATGCGCTTCGAGCGCGCCGGCGGCGTGTTCGCTCACCAGCCTGCGGATGCGCGAGAGGGTCTCGGCATCGGGCGCCGCGTCCATCAGCCCCTGGAGCGACTGGCGCAGCATGTCGAACCCCGCCCAGAGGATGTAGCAGGCGGTGGCGATGGCGAGCAGCGAATCGATCCAGATCTCGCCGGTGATCATGACCATCACGAGGCCGATGGCGATGCCGGAGGAGGTGAGCACATCGGTCGCCAGGTGCCGCCCGTCGGCGATCAGCGCAGGCGAGCGGCGGCGGCGCCCTTGGCGGATCAACATCACCGCCCAGCCAGCGTTGAGCAGCGTCGCGATCAGGTTGAGGCCGATACCGGTCAGCGGCGCCCGCAGGCTCTCCCCGGTTTTCAGATTGAGCCAGACATGGTGCAGGATGGAGATCGCGGCCACCAGGATGAGCACCGCTTCCACCACGGCCGAGAAGAACTCCGCCTTGTCATGGCCGTAAGGGTGGTCCTGATCGGCCGGCTGGGCGACGATCCGCAGCGTCCAGAAGGTCACGATCGCGGTGACGACGTTGACGACGGATTCGAGCGCGTCCGAATAGAGCGCCGCGCTGCCGGTGATCCACCAGGCCGCGGCCTTGAGGGCGAGCACGAGGCCGCCGACCAGGATGCTGGCAGCGGCCAGGCGCAGCGCCGGCGGCTTCATCCCGGCGGCGAGGTTCGTCAGCTGATAATCACTCTGCATTCTGGCCAAGCCTACCGCCGCTCAGCGAAAGCGGCGCCAGAACGCGCGCCACCAGCCTTGGCCGCAGGGTTTATTCGCGCCGCAGCACGCGATCAACCACGAAGGAGGAAAGGCCGCCCGCGATGAAGTCTTTCTTCAGCGCCGCCTCGTCATATTCGTCTCGCACCCAGTCGAGGAAGGGCAGCCGCCCCTCGGCCTCGGCGGCATAGCGGAGGAAGAAGGCATCGAGAATCCCGGTGCGGGAGCGGCTCCAGTGGCCGAAGCGCCAGGAAAGCTGGGCCAGCGCATCGCGGCTGGTGCCGCCGTTGAACATGAGGAAAAGCCCGGCGGCGAGGCCGGCGCGATCGGCGCCGGATTTGCAGTGCATGAGCGCGGGCTCCACCAGCGTCTGGCAGATGGCGTGAAAGCGCAGGATGCGCTCCCGGTGCGGCGCGCCGCGGCTTTCGAAGGCCATATCGACATGCCGCAGGCCAAGCTTCGCCGCCGCCTCGCGCGAGAGCGCGTCCGAGCCGCAGGCCCGCTGCCCCCGCAGGTTGATCACCGTCTTGATGCCGAGCCGCCGCTGGGCAGCCGCCAGCCGCCAGGCGGTCGGGTGGTTGCAGCGATAGATCCGCCCCGGCACCACCTCGGCCCAGTTGGACCAGACGAGGCGAAAGACCGAGTGATCGACGAAGAGGCTGTCGGACCATGCGGCCGCGCGGCCGCGTGGCGTTGCCAGATCACCCTTGAACATGAACGCTACGGCCTCTCAGCATGAGCGGGAGGAACAACCGCGATGCCCGCCCGCATCAAAGCCCTCGCATCCATGGGCCCGCCTCGCGCCACCCGAAAACCCGCCTCAGCCCTGGCGCTGCACCATCAGCTTCTTGATCTCGGCGATCGCCTTGGCCGGGTTGAGGCCCTTGGGGCAGGTCTCGGCGCAGTTCATGATGGTATGGCAGCGATAGAGCTTGAAGGGGTCTTCCAGCGCGTCCAGCCGGTCCCCGGTATGCTCGTCGCGGCTATCGACGATCCAGCGATAGGCCGCGAGCAGCACGGCGGGGCCGAGGTAGCGGTCGCCGTTCCACCAATAGCTCGGGCAGCTCGTGGTGCAGCAGAAGCAGAGAATGCATTCCCACATGCCGTCGAGCTTGGCGCGCTCTTCCACGCTCTGCAGACGCTCGCCATCCGGCGGCGGCGGGGTTTCAGACTGCAGCCAAGGCTCGATCGAGCGATACTGGGCATAGGCCTGGGTGAGATCGGGGACGAGATCCTTCACCACCGCCATATGCGGCAGCGGGTTGATCTTCACCGCGCCCTTCACATCCTCGATCGGCTTGAGGCAGGCGAGGGTATTGGTCCCGTCGATATTCATCGCGCAGGAACCGCAGATCCCCTCGCGGCAGGAGCGGCGGAAGGTCAGCGTGCTGTCGATCTCGTTCTTGATCTTGATCAGCGCGTCCAGCACCATCGGGCCGCAGGCGTCGAGGTCGATCTCGTAGATATCCGTATGCGGATTCTGCTCGTCATCCGGGTTCCAGCGATAGATGCGGAATTCGCGGACGTTCTTCGCACCGGCCGGGGCCGGATAGCGCCGGCCCTCGACCACCTTGCTGTTCTTCGGAAGCGTAAATTCTGCCATCTGCCAGGCTCCGATCCGCGCGGCTTAATAAACGCGCTTCTGAGGCGGAAAGACCGAGACTTCGTTGGTGAGCGTGCGCATCTTCACCGGCCGATAGTCGAGCTTCACACCGCCCGCCTCATCGCACCAGGCGAGCGTATGCTTCATCCAATTCGCATCGTCGCGCTCGGGGAAATCATCATGCGCCTGGGCGCCGCGGCTCTCCTTGCGGGCTTCGGCACCGACCATCGTGGTCATCGCCGCGCCCATCAGGTTCTGCAACTCCAGGGCTTCGACAAGGTCCGAGTTCCAGATCAGGCTGCGGTCGGCCACTGCCATGTCGCTCAGCCCGTTCCACACCTTCTGCACCTTGGCCACGCCCTGCTTGAGGCTTTCCGAATTGCGGAAAACCGCCGCATGGCTCTGCATGGCGCGCTGCAATTCGGCGCGGAGTTCGGAAACCCGCGTCTCGCCCTTGGCGTGGCGGGCGGCATCGAACCGATCGAGCGAGGCTTCCCCCGCGCGCGCCGGCAGCGGCGCCTGGCTCGCCCCCGGCTGGATGATCTCCGCCGCGCGATGGGCGGCCGCACGCCCGAAGACCACGAGATCGAGCAGCGAATTGGTGCCGAGGCGGTTGGCGCCATGCACCGAGACGCAGGCGCATTCGCCGACGGCCATGAGCCCGGGCACCACGCGGTCCGGATCATCCGGCGTCGGGGAAAGCACTTCGCCGTGATAATTGGTCGGGATGCCGCCCATATTGTAGTGCACGGTCGGCAGCACCGGGATCGGCTCCTTCGTCACATCGACGCCGGCAAAGACCTTCGCCGTCTCCGAAATGCCGGGCAGCCGCTGATGCAGGATCTCGGCGCCGAGATGCTCCAGATGCAGGAGGATATGGTCCTTGTTCGGCCCGACACCGCGGCCCTCGTTGATCTCGATCGTCATCGAGCGGGAGACGACATCGCGGGAGGCGAGATCCTTGGCCGTCGGCGCGTAGCGTTCCATGAAGCGCTCGCCCGCGGCATTGGTGAGATAGCCGCCCTCGCCGCGCGCGCCTTCAGTGATGAGGCAACCGGCGCCGAAAATGCCGGTCGGGTGGAACTGCACGAATTCCATGTCCTGCATCGGCAGGCCGGCGCGGATCACCATGCCGTTGCCGTCGCCCGTGCAGGTATGGGCGGAGGTGCAGCTCTGATAGGCGCGGCCGTAGCCGCCGGTTGCGAGCACCACGGTCTGCGCGCGGAAGCGATGGATCGTGCCATCGTCGAGGCACCATGCGGTCACGCCGCGGCAGGCGCCATCCTCATCCATGATGAGATCGAGCGCGAAATATTCGACGAAGAATTCCACCTCATGCTTGAGGCTCTGCTGATAGAGCGTGTGCAGGATGGCGTGGCCGGTGCGGTCGGCTGCCGCGCAGGCGCGCATCGCAGGCCGCTTGCCGTATTCCTGCATATGCCCGCCAAAGGGGCGCTGATAGATGCGGCCGTCTTCGGTGCGGCTGAAGGGCACGCCGAAATGTTCGAGTTCGTGGATCGCCGGGATGGCGTTGCGGCACATATATTCGATGGCGTCCTGGTCACCCAGCCAGTCCGACCCCTTGACGGTGTCGTACATATGCCAGCGCCAGTCATCCTCGCCCATATTGCCGAGCGCGGCGCCGATGCCGCCCTGCGCCGCCACGGTGTGGCTGCGCGTCGGGAAAACCTTGGTGATGCAGGCGGTCTTGAGGCCGGTCGCCCCCATGCCGAGGGTCGCGCGCAGGCCGGAGCCGCCGGCGCCGACCACCACCACGTCATAGGTATGGTCGATGACGGTGTAGGCGCCCAGGCTGGGCTTGGAGATCGCGTTCATCCGGAAGATCCCTTCAGATCGCCAGTTTGATGATTGAGAGAAGTGCGGCGAGGCCGAGCAGCCAGACGATGGCCTTCATCACCATCATCCAGATCAGCCGCTGGCCCTCATCATGCAGGTAATCCTCCATCACCACCTGCAGGCCGAGCGCCGCATGGTGGAAGGAGGCGAGAACGAAGGCGATGAGCAGCACGGCGACCAGCGGGTGGGAAACCCAATGCGCCACCGCCGCCTGCGGGTGGCCGGCGAGTGCCAGCACCGAAAAGACGAACCAGAGGGTCAGCGGGATGAGCGCGACGGAAGTGACACGCTCCGCCCACCAATGATGCACGCCCGCCTTGGCGGCGCCGAGGCCCTTCACCCGGCCGAGCGGCGTCTGCCGCATGGTGACGGAAAGCTTTTCGTTCTGTGCCATGATGCGCGATCCTCAGAGCCAGACGGCGAGGCCGATGATCCAACTGAGCACGGTCAGCGCGATCGTCGCGATGACGACGATGCCGGCCGTGCGATGCGAGGTGTTCAGATCGAACCCCCAGCCGATATCCCAGAGGAGATGCCGGATACCGTTGCAGAAGTGATACCAGAGCGAGACGGTCCAGCCGAACATCAGGATAAGGCCGATCGGCGAGCCGATGAAGCCCTGTGCCGCGGCGAAGGCGGCAGGGCCGGTGGCGGCGGCCACCAGCCACCAGACCATGAGGAGGAGGCCGACCGAGAGCGCGATGCCGGTCGCCCGGTTGATGATCGAGGTGCCGGAGCTGATCTGCGGCTTATAGACCTGCAGATGCGGCGATAGCGGCCGGCGGACCAGCGAGCCGTCGCTTCGCTTACCAATCATTAATGCGTCACGCACATCTGCCATAACCGGTTCCACCTAGGCTGTTAGGCTCGGATGATAGGGCGACCAAACCGCGTGCGCGGGCGCAAATGTTCCACGAATGCGGCGCCGGAGGCCGGATTGACCCGCAACCTTCTGTAGTCGCGCGCGCACCCAGGGTCAACGCGGGTGCAGCAAACCAGCACCCCTGCTTTCGCCAGGACAGAGCGGCATCCGCGGCGGGATTTTGCGCGTAAGCGGTCTCGCTCGCAGCGCCAGCCCCCGGGGTTAAGCGCCGACCTGCGCCAGCCAGTCCTGCAGGTTGTAGTAATTGCTGATCCGGGCGACGCGGCCGTCGCGAATGGTGAAGAAGGCGCCGGCGGGCAGCACATAGGTCTGGCCCGTCGCCTCCGGCAGGCCCTCATCCGTCGCCAGATAGGTGCCGTGGACGGTGAATTCCGCCGCCCCGCGATCGGCGGCGCTGCCGGTCATGATCACGATATCGGTGAGCTGCTCGCGGTAGCAGCGGCTCATATGATCGACAAAGCGGGAGAAGGCTTCGCGCCCCACCTGCCGCTCCCCCTGGTTGATGTCATGCGCCACATCCTCGGTGAGGAGGGCGAGGAACGCCTCCTTATCCCCGGCATTGAAGGCCGCGTAATAGGCCCCGATCACCGCCGCCACGTCGCTCATGCGCCCGCCCATCCCCTCTGCTGCGTCCTCGCCTTGCCGCGCGCCGATGGGGGCCGTAATGAAAAGCCCCGATCCACGAGCCCTGGCGAGCCCATGAACCCGAGTTCCGCGAACGAGCGCAAGCCCCTGAGCTTCCAGGGCATCATCCTCAAGCTGCACGAGTATTGGTCGGCGCAGGGCTGCGTCATCCTCCAGCCCTATGACATGGAGGTGGGCGCCGGCACCTTCCACCCGGCAACCACGCTGCGCGCGCTGGGCACCAAGCCCTGGAAGACGGCCTATGTGCAGCCGAGCCGCCGGCCGACCGACGGGCGCTATGGCGAGAACCCGAACCGCCTGCAGCACTATTACCAGTATCAGGTGCTGATGAAGCCGAGCCCGGCGGACGCGCAAGCCCTCCTCCTCGGCTCCTATGCCGCGATCGGCATCGATCTCGCCCGCCACGATATCCGCTTCGTGGAAGACGATTGGGAAAGCCCGACGCTGGGCGCCTGGGGCCTCGGCTGGGAGGTCTGGTGTGATGGGATGGAGGTGACGCAGTTCACCTATTTCCAGCAGGTCGGCGGCATCGCCTGCGCGCTGCCGAGCATGGAACTCACCTACGGGCTGGAGCGGCTGGCGATGTATGTGCAGGGGATCGAGAACGTCTATGACCTCGATTTCAACGGCGCCGGCGTCTCCTACGGCGATGTTTTCAAGCGCGCCGAGATCGACTACAGCCGCCATAATTTCGAGATCGCCAATACCGAGCGGCTGGAGCAGCATTTCCGCGATGCCGAGGCCGAGTGCCAGTCGCTCCTGAACGCGAAGCTCGCCCAGCCGGCCTATGACCAGTGCATCAAGGCGAGCCATCTCTTCAACCTGCTCGATGCCCGTGGCGTCATCAGCGTCACCGAACGCGCGGCCTATATCGGCCGCGTGCGCACGCTCGCCCGCGGCTGTTGCGAAGCCTGGCTTGCCGGGGAGACGGAGTGACCGCCATGCCCCAGCTTCTGCTCGAACTTTTCTCGGAAGAAATCCCCGCGCGCATGCAGGCGATGGCGGCAGAAACACTCGCGCGCCTGATGGCGGAAGCCCTGGCACCGCTCAAGCCCCGCTCGGTCCGCACGCTCTATGGGCCGCGCCGCCTCGCCTGGATCGGGGAGATTGAGGCCGAGGTGCCGGCAAGCGCCGTCGAAGAACGCGGGCCCAAGCTCGGCGCGCCGGAGCAGGCGCTCGCCGGCTTCCTCCGCAAGCATCAGGCGACGCGAGAGGATCTGCGCGAGGAAGGCGGCTACTACCTGCTCGCCAAGACCATCCCCGGCAGGCCAGCGGCCGAACTCATCGCGGAAGCCATGCCCGGCCTGCTCCGCCGCTTCCCCTGGCCGAAGTCCATGCGTTGGGGCGGCACCAGCCAGTTCACCTGGGTGCGGCCGCTGCGGCGGATTCTCTGTCTCCTCGACGACGAAGTAGTGCCCTTCACCCTCGCGCTGGGTGAGGATGACGGCCATGGCCTCCAGAGCGGCCGGCTGACCGAGGGCCATCGCCGGCCCGATGGCTCAGCGCCGGTGCTGACGATCGAGCGTATATCAACATATATTGATGTCTTGCAGGCGCATCAGGTTCTCGCCGATGCCGCCGAGCGCCGCAGCCGCATCGCCGAAGGCATCGCCGCCCGTGCCGCCGAAGCCGGCTACAGCATCGTGCCGGATGAGGGCTTGCTCGATGAAGTGGCCGGCCTTGTGGAATGGCCCGTCGCGCTCCTCGGCCGGATCGATGATGATTTCATGACCCTGCCGCCCGAGGTCCGCCAGGTCTCGATGCGCGTCAACCAGCGCTATTTCGCGTTGACGGATGCGGCAGGCGCGCCAGCGCCCGCCTTCGTCTTCGCCGCCAATATCGCGGCCCCGGACGGCGGGGCCGCCATCGTCGCCGGGAACGAGCGCGTGCTGCGCGCCCGGCTATCGGATGCGCGGCATTTCTGGGATCTGGACCGTGGGCATCCGCTCGCTTCCCGCGTGCCGGCGCTGGAGAAGGTCACCTTCCACGCCAAGCTCGGCACGCAGTTGGAACGTGTGGCGCGCCTCCAGGCGCTCGCGCCCATCATTGCGCAAGCGATTGGCGCGGATACGGCGCGTGCGGCCCGCGCTGCGGAACTGGCGAAAGCCGATCTGACCACCGGCATGGTCGGCGAATTCCCCGAACTGCAAGGCATCATGGGCGGCTATTACGCGGCGCATGACGGTGAGGCGCCCGAGGTCGCCACCGCCATCCGCGAGCACTACCAGCCGAAAGGCCCCTCGGACGCTGTGCCCACGGCGCCGGTCTCGATCGCCGTGGCGCTTGCCGAGAAGATCGAAATCCTCGTGGGTTTCTTTGGCATCGGCGAGAAGCCGACCGGCTCGGGCGATCCTTACGCGCTGCGTCGCGCCGCCCTCGGCATCATCCGCATCATCCGCGAGAACGGGCTGCGGATTCGGCTTCGCCCCGTGCTTTTCGAAGCCAAGACACGCTTCGGCATCCTTTTTGACGGCGATCCGACCGAAGACGTCCTCGCCTTCATCATCGAGCGGCTGCGCGTGCAACTGCGCAGCGAAGGACGCCGGCATGATGTGCTGGCGGCCGCCTTCGCCGCCGCGAATGACGATGATCTTGCCCGTCTCCTCGCCCGGGCCGATGCGGTGGAAGCGCTCCTCGGCACGCAAGAGGGCGCGGATCTTCTCGCCGGCTACCGCCGCGCCGCCAATATCCTGCGCATCGAGGAGAAGAAAAGCGCGGTCGATGCCGGGCCGGTCGATCCGGCCCTGCTGGTCGAAAAGTCGGAACAACAACTGGCGGAAGAGCTGAATAGTTCGGAACTAAACGTCACAAAAGCAATAGCGGAAGAAAACTTCTCGCTCGCAATGTCTCAACTTTCCGCAATACGGCCATTCATCGACGAATTCTTCGAAAAAGTCACTGTCAACGCAGACGACCCCGCTTTAAGAAAAAATCGCCTGAAGCTTCTGATGCGGCTAAAATCCCTGACGGATCGTGCCGCCGACTTCTCCAGGCTTGAAACGACGACGGGAGCCGTCTGAATGAGCGACGTGACGACGAAGTGGGTCTATAACTTCGGGGCCGGGGCGAATGAGGGGCGCGCGGAGATGCGCAATCTCCTCGGCGGCAAGGGGGCGAACCTCGCCGAGATGGCGGCGATCGGCCTGCCGGTGCCGCCGGGCTTTACCATCACCACCGAGGTTTGCACGGCCTTCTACGCCAATGGCCGGCAGTATCCGGCCGATCTTGAGGGCCAGCTGGCCGAGGCGCTCGCCCGCGTGGAAGAGGCGACCGGCCTCGCCTTCGGCGATCCTGCCCGCCCGCTCCTCGTCTCCGTCCGCTCCGGCGCCCGCGTCTCGATGCCCGGCATGATGGATACCGTCCTCAACCTCGGCCTTAATGACGAGACGGTGCAGGGCCTCGTCACCGCCTCGGGCGATGAGCGTTTCGCCTGGGACAGCTACCGCCGCTTCATCCAGATGTTCGGCAGCGTCGTCCTCGGCGTCGATCACCACCGCTTCGAGGAGATCATCGACCAGGCCAAGATCGATGCCGGCGCGATCGAGGATACCGCGCTGACCGCCGCCGAGTGGCAGGCGGTGGTTGAGGAATACAAGACGCTGGTCGAGACCGAGACCGGCAAGCCCTTCCCGCAGGCGCCGCAGGAGCAGCTGTGGAGCGCGATCGGCGCCGTCTTCGGCAGCTGGATGAACCAGCGCGCCATCACCTATCGCCGCCTGCACGAGATCCCGGCCGATTGGGGCACGGCGGTCAATGTCCAGGCCATGGTCTTCGGCAATATGGGGGCCGATTGCGCCACCGGCGTCTGCTTCACGCGCGACCCCTCGACCGGCGAGAACGTCTTCTACGGCGAATACCTCATCAACGCGCAGGGCGAGGATGTGGTGGCCGGCATCCGCACCCCGCAGCCGCTGCGGCGCGAGCGTGCCAAGCCCGGCGAGGTAAGCATGGAGGAGGCGCTGCCCCAGGCCTTCGCCGAGTTGCTGCGTGTCCGCGAGACCTTGGAAAACCACTACAAGGACATGCAGGACATCGAGTTCACCGTGCAGAGCAACAAGCTCTACATGCTGCAGACCCGCAACGGGAAGCGCACCGCGGCGGCGGCCATGCGCATCGCCGTCGAGATGGCCGAGAGCGGGCTGATCTCGCGGGAAGAGGCGCTGATGCGCATCAACCCCGGCGCGCTCGACCAGCTGCTGCACCCCATGCTCGACCCGCATGCCAAGCGCGATCTCATCTCCCGCGGGTTGCCGGCCTCGCCGGGCGCGGCCTCGGGCATCGTCGTCTTCTCGGCGGATGAGGCCGAGCTGCGCGCCCAGAAGGGCGAGGCGGTGATCCTCGTGCGCGTCGAAACCAGCCCCGAGGATATCCACGGCATGCATGCCGCGCGCGGCATCCTCACCACCCGCGGCGGGATGACGAGCCATGCCGCCGTCGTCGCACGCGGGATGGGCCGGCCTTGCGTATCAGGGGCCGGCGGCATCGCGGTCGATTACGGCGCGCAGACCCTCTCGGCCGGCGGCAAGCTCGTCCGCGCGGGCGAAGCGATCACCATCGACGGCACGACCGGCGAGGTCTTCCTGGGCTATGTGCCGATGATCGAGCCCAAGGTTTCCGGCCATTTCAGCACCATGATGGACTGGGCCGACGCGGCCCGCACCCTGCATGTCCGCGCCAATGCGGAAACCCCGCTCGATGCCGAGACCGCCAAGACCTTCGGTGCCGAGGGCATCGGCCTCTGCCGCACCGAGCATATGTTCTTCGACCCCGAGCGCATCGGCGCGGTGCGCCAGATGATCATGGCGACGGATGAGGAAGGCCGCCGCCAGGCGGTGGAGAAGCTGCTGCCCTTCCAGCGCGGCGATTTCATCGCCCTCTTCCGCATCATGGCCGGCCTGCCGGTGACGATCCGCCTGCTCGACCCGCCGCTGCACGAATTCCTCCCCCATGGCGAGCATGAGCTGGCCGAGGTCGCCGCCTCGCTCGGCGTCGATCTCGCCAGCATGCAGCGCCGGGTGGTGGATCTCTCGGAAGCCAATCCGATGCTCGGCCATCGCGGCTGCCGCCTCGGCATCTCCTATCCCGAGATCTACGAGATGCAGGCGCAGGCGATTTTCGAGGCGGCGATCGCGGTTGCCGAGGAAGCCGGCGCCGCGCCGGTGCCCGAGATCATGATCCCGCTGGTCGGCGCGCCGCGCGAACTCGAGATCACCCGCGCGCTGATCGACCGGGTGGCGGCACAGGTCTTCGCTGCCCGCGGCCGCACCATCGCCTATCAGGTCGGCACCATGATCGAACTGCCGCGCGCGGCGCTGCTCGCCGACCGGATCGCCGAAAGCGCCGATTTCTTCAGCTTCGGCACCAATGACCTGACGCAGACCGTCTATGGCCTCTCGCGTGACGATGCCGGCAAGTTCCTGCCGAAATACGTCGAGAGCGGGATCTACGAGAAAGACCCCTTCGTGACGCTCGATCGCGACGGCGTCGGCGCCCTCGTCGAACTCGCGGCCGAAAAGGGCCGGCGCACCAAGCCCGGCCTCAAGCTCGGCATCTGCGGCGAGCATGGCGGCGATCCTGCCTCCATCGGCTTCTGCCAGGAAGCCGGGCTCGATTACGTCTCCTGCTCGCCGTATCGCGTGCCCGTCGCCCGCCTCGCCGCCGCCCAAGCCGCCATCGGCGCCCGGCGGGACAATACCGCCTGAACTGTGACAAACTCGGCCATTTTCTGACCATTTCTTTAGGGCTTCCTCAACATGCCGGGAGAGGGTGGCTAGCCAAATCGGCCTGCCACCCGATCTCCCCCATCCGGCCCTTGAGGAGAAGACTGGCATGAGCGAGGCGTTATTCCCGGATTCCCCCTCCACCGCGGCGCCGCGCCCGCTGATCTCCGTCGTCGTCCCCGTGCGCAACGAGGGGCCGAACATCCTGCCACTGATCGGCGAAATCCGCGCCGCCCTCGCCGTCACGCCCTATGAGATCGTCTATGTCGATGATGGCAGCACGGATGAGACGCCGCAGCGCCTGCGCCAGGCGCTCGCCGAAGGCGCGCCCCTGCGGGTGATCCGCCACAAGGCGAGTTGCGGGCAGAGCGCCGGGGTGATCACCGGCGTCCGCCACGCGCGCGGCATCTGGATCGCGACGCTGGACGGCGACGGCCAGAACGACCCCGCCAGCATCCCCGAAATGCTCGCCCGCGCCCAGGCCGAGGAGGGCCGCGGCCCGCAGCCGATCCTCATCGCCGGCTGGCGGCAGAAGCGGCGGGATAGCTCGGCCAAGCGCTACGGCTCGCGCATCGCCAACAAGGTGCGCGCCCGCGTGCTGCGCGACGCGACACCCGATACCGGCTGCGGCCTCAAGGTCTTCCGCCGGGATGCCTTCCTCGAAATCCCGCATTTCGACCATATGCACCGCTTCCTGCCGGCGCTGTTCATCCGCCAGGGCGGGCGGGTTATCTCGGTCGCCGTCAACCATCGCCCGCGGCTGGAAGGCCGCTCGAACTACAATAACTGGCAGCGCCTCAAGGTCGGCCTCGTCGATCTCATCGGCATGTACTGGCTGCAGCGCCGCTGGCGGGGCCCCGAGATCGAGGGCGCGATCATCGAGCCGCCGATGCAGGGCGCCGAGCGCCGACCGAGCGAAGCGGGGATGGAGGCGCGGCCGACAGGCGCGGTCATGCCATGAGCGCGGTGGCGCCGCAGGGCGGCTTCCCGGCCATGCCGCGAGCGCCGGCGGGCAGCGATGACCCGCCGGGTGCCGCGCGCAAGCCGGTCTGGAAGCTGTTCGCCAAGCCGCTCGGCCTCGCCCTCGGCCTCGTGCTCGCGGGCGTCGTGCTCAAGACCCTCGCCGGCGGCGTGAAGGGCGGGGTCTTCGCCCATTACGTGATGGGCCATGGCCTGCAAGGCGAAGTGCTGCTGGTGTTGGGGGGCGCGCTACTGAGCGCGGCCGGGCTGCCGCGCCAGGTGGTGGCCTTTGCCGGCGGCTATGCTTTCGGCCTCAAGACGGGCTTCCTCCTCGCCCTGATCGGCCAGACGCTGGGCTGCGTGCTGGATTTCTTCTGGGCGCGGGCGATCGCGCGCGATTGGGTGCAGGCACGGCTCGGCAGCGGGCGGCTCGCCCGGCTCGATGCGCGGCTCGCCGGGCATCCCTTCACCGCCTCGCTGACGCTGCGCCTGCTGCCGGTGGGCAATAACGTGGCGCTCAACCTCCTGGCCGGCATCTCCTCGGTCAGCGCGCCGGCCTTCCTCTCGGCCTCCGCGCTCGGCTATGTGCCGCAGACCCTGGTGTTCGCCCTGCTCGGCAGCGGCGTGCAGGTTTCGCACGGGCTGCAGATCGCCCTGGCGAGCGCGCTGTTCCTCGCCTCGGCCGGGCTCGGCCTGCTCCTCATGCGCCGCTTCCGCGCCCCCGCCGCCGCGGCTCCTGCGGCTTAATCCGCGGCCCGCCGGAGGACCGCTTCCGGCGCCAGGCCCGCTGCCCGCATGGCACGCAGGGTGAAAGCGCCATGGCGCTTCGAAAGCTTCTCCCCCGCCGCATCGCGCAGCAGGGGGTGATGCGCGTAAGCCGGCGCCGGCCAGCCCATCAGCGCCTGCAAGACCCGATGCACATCGGTCGCCGCGCGCAACTCCTCCCCGCGGGTGACGAGGGTGACGCCTTGCACCGCATCATCATGCGTCACGCACAGATGATAGCTGCCCGGGCAATCCCGCCGCGCCAGCACGACATCGCCGAAGGCCGCCGGGTTGCAGGCGATCTCCCCCTCGCCTGCCTCGCGATAGGCGAGCGGCCCGGTCTCGACCAGCGCCCGGCCCATGGCGAGCCGCCAGCAATGCGGCGCGCCTGCGGCGATTCGCGCGGCCGCCACGGCGGGGGAGAGGCCAGCGCAGGTGCCGGGATAGCGCGCGCCCTCCGGCCCATGCGGCGCCTGGCCTGAGCGCGCCACCTCGCGCGCGATCTCCGCCCGGGTGCAGAAGCAGGGGTAGAGGAGCCCGCGCGCCCGCAGCCCGTCGAGCACCGCCTGGTACTCTCCGAGATGCGCCTGCTGGCGCCGCACCGGCCCATCCCAATCGAGCCCGAGCCAGCGCAGATCTTCCAGGATCGCCGCCTCATAGTCCGGCCGCGCGCGGGTCGTGTCGATATCCTCGATGCGGAGGAGGAAGCGGCCGCCGCTGGCGCGGGCATGGCGCCAGGCGCGGAGCGCGGCGGCGGCATGGCCAAGATGCAGATAGCCGGTCGGGCTCGGGGCGAAGCGGGTCACCCAGGCCGTAGCCGTGGCTGGAGCGGGGTTCGGCGAATTGGCGTTCACGAGGGAGGGGCTGTAGCATCACCCCGGCCCCGGGAGATAGGAGACTTCGCCCCATGCCGGCCATGCCGCCCCTGCCCGCCCGCCGCTTCGGCCCCGCCGATGGCGGGCCGCCGCGCCAGATCGTCTTCGTGCTGCATGGCCTCGGCGCCAATGGCGCGGATCTGGCGCCGCTGGCCCAGGCGCTCGCCCCCGCCGCGCCCGGCGCGCTCTTCCTGATGCCCGACGCGCCGGAGCCCTGCGATCTCGTCTCGCCCGAGGAAGGCCAGCAGGCGCGGCAATGGTTCTCGCTCGGCGATTGGTCGCCGGCGGCGATGGCGCGCGGCGTCCGCCGCGGCCTGCCGGCGCTCGATCGCTTCGTGGATGAGAGCCTGGCCGAGCATCGGCTGCCGGCGGCGGCCTATGCCCTCGCCGGCTTCAGCCAGGGCGCCATGATGGCGCTCTTCTGCGGCTTGCGGCGCCGGCCGCCACCGGCCGCCATCCTCGCCTTCTCAGGCATCCTGCTCGACCCGGCGGCGCTTCCCGCCGAGATCGGCGGCCGGCCGAGAGTGCTTCTGGCGCATGGCCAAAGGGATGAGGTGGTGCCAGCCGCCTTTTCCCGCGCGGCGGCGGAGACACTCGGCGCGCTCGGCCTTCGCGTGACGCTCGACCTCGACCCGGCACTCGGCCATGCCATCGATTCGCCCGGGATCGCAGCCGGCCGCAGGCTGCTCGCGGAAGCTTTTTCCGGCGCGCCGGCAGGAGATCCATGAATCCCGCATGACAGAATGGCTGCCATGCTTGCCGTGGCGGCGCTGCTTTGCGATAACTTACCAGAGCAATTCAGCGGCGACCGCATTCGGGCCTGGCGCTTGGCTTCTTCCTCCCCGGATCCGGTCGCTCATGAAGGAGCGGCGATCGGCTTATGGCTTACTGCCTGACGAAGCCTTCGTCCCGGTTCTCTGGCCGGGACCGACACTTGCCCCATCGAAGGGGATGAGCCGGTGAGCGCGATCCCTGCCGGACTTCAGACCCTTGTGCTCAACGCGGATATGCAGCCCTTGAGCTGGGGGCCCCTTTCCGTCTGGCCCTGGCAGGATGCCCTGGTCGCGGTGCTGCAAGACCGGGTGAGCCCGGTGATCAATTACGAGGCCGAGGTCCATTCGGCCAACCAATCCTTCCCCATTCCCTCCGTCGTCGCCCTCAAGCGCTACCACAAGCGCAAGCACGTCGCTTTCACCCGCTACCATGTTTTCCTGCGAGACGGGTTCCGCTGCCAGTATTGCGGGGACAGCCTCACCGCCAAGGAACTGACCTTCGACCACGTTATCCCCCGCTGCCGCGGCGGGCGCACGCTCTGGCAGAATGTCGTGACCTGCTGCCAGCGGGACAATCTCTTCAAGGGCAGCAAATCGCTGAGCGAGAGCGGGCTCCGGCTGCTGCGCGAGCCCTATGAGCCGACGCCCCACCAGATCGACGAATTCGCCAAGCGCCACGCGACCCGGGAAAACCTGCACAAGACCTGGCTCGATTTCCTCTACTGGGATGCCGATCTGGAAGCCTGAGCGGCGCGCAGGCTCCCCTGCTTCGACGGGCGTGCTTCGGCGCCCGTGCTTCGGCGGGCGTCTCAGATCGCGATGCGCACGCCGAGTTCGACCACCCGGTCGCTCGGGATGCGGAAGAATTCCGTCGCCGGCACCGCGTTGCGGGAGAGGACGAGGAAGAGCCACAGCCGCCATAGCGGCAGCTTCGGCACCAGGGCTTTGACGATGACCTCGCGGCCGAGGAAATAGCTCGTCTGCATCGGGTCGAAGGGCACGCCGAGGGTGCGCATCTCCTCCAGCGCGCGGGGGATATTGGGGCTTTCCTGGAAGCCGTATTTGACGATGACGCGGTTGATCTGCGGCGCCAACTCCTCCACCTCGAGCCGCTCCTGCTCCGGCACTTCGGGCACGTCCGCGGTCTGCACCGTCACCAGAAACACCCGCTCGTGCAGCACCTTGTTGTGCTTGAGGTTGTGCAGCAGCGCATTCGGCACATAGGCGCCGTTACCGGTGAGGAAAACCGCCGTGCCCGGCACGCGGATGATGCGCGAGGAGGGCAGCCGCGCGAGGAAGGAGTTGAGCGGCAGGCTATCCTGCTTCCAGCGCTGAAGCATGAGTTCCCGCCCGCGCTTCCACGAGGTCATCACCGCCATCAGCACGAGCGCCACGGCGATCGGCACCCAGCCGCCATCCGGGATCTTCATGAGGTTGGAGATGAAGAAGACGAGATCGAGGAAGAGGAACACCCCGAAGACGCTGCCGACCGCCTTGCGGGACCAGCCGAATTGCCGGCGGAACACCAGTGCGGCGAGGATCGTGGTGCAGGTGAAGGTGCCCGTCACCGCGACGCCATAGGCCGAGGCGAGGGAGGCGCTGCTGCGGAAGGAGAGCACCAGCACCAGCACGCCGAGCAGCAGCATGGTGTTGATCTGCGGCAGGTAGATCTGCCCTTCCTCCGTTCCGCTGGTATGGCGGACGACCATGCGCGGAATGAAGCCGAGCTGCACGCATTGCCGGGCGACCGAGAAGGCGCCGGAGATCATCGCCTGGCTGGCGATGACCGTCGCCGCGGTCGCGAGGATCACCATCGGCAGCCGCGCCCAATCGGGGCAGAGCAGGAAGAAGGGATTGTCGAGCGTGCTCGGGTCATGCAGCACGAGCGCGCCCTGGCCGAAGTAATTGAGCGCAAGGCAGGGCAGGACGAAGAAGGTCCAGCTCATCTGGATGGGCCGGCGGCCGAAATGGCCCATATCGGCGTAGAGCGCTTCCGCGCCGGTCACCGCGAGCACCACCGAGCCGAGGGTGATGAAGGTGACGAAGCCGTGGTGGATGGCGAAGATCACCACATAGATCGGTAGCAGGGCGCGCAGCACCGAGGGGTCCTGGAGGATCTGCCAGAGGCCGAGCAGCCCGATCGAGAGGAACCACAATGCCATCACGGGGCCGAAGACGCGGCCGATCAGGCTGGTGCCGCGATACTGGAAGGCGAAGAGCAGCCCGATCACCAGAATGGAGAGCGGCAGCACCGCGGGTTTGAGCATCGGCGACGTCACTTCCAACCCCTCGACCGCCGAGAGCACCGAGATCGCCGGGGTGATCATGCCATCGCCGAAGAAGAGGCAGGCGCCGATGATGGCGACGAGCATGACGATGCCGGCCATCTTGGCCCGCCGGCAGACGCGCTGCGCCAGCACCATCATCGTCAGGATGCCGCCTTCGCCGTTATTGTCGGCGCGCATCACGAAGGTCACGTATTTGATGGTGACGGTGATGATGAGCGCCCAGAAGATCATCGAAAGCGTGCCGAGCACGGTCGCGGCATCCATCCCGGCGCGGCCAAAAAATGCCAGGCAGCTGGAGAGCGCATAAAGCGGGCTCGTGCCGATATCGCCATAGACGACGCCGAGCACGCCGAGGATGAGCGCGGGCGTAACGGCGCCGCGCGCGGAAGAGGAAGCGGCGGCTGTCGGGGTCGTCGTGGTGGTGGTCATGCAATCCCGTATCTGTCGGCAGGGCTCGAAGCCAGGGTCAGGCGGCCCCCGGTCGGGCGGGAGCGAAGGGGAGGCAGATCAGGCGAAAGCATCGTCCATCAGCTTCCCGCTGGCTTGGCAAATCGCGCGGGGGCGAACCAAACGGAGCCGGGCGATGATCTCCGCCCATGCTGAGCGGAGCCTTACGCCGGGATTACGCCCGAGTGCAAGCATGACCGCGTTGCATCCGCGGGCAGCGGGCCTGGCAGAAATAGTGCGCAGATCAGCTTTGCCTTGCGGAATCGGGCAAGATCTGCGCTTTTGCGCGCGCCCTGCCGGGGTGAAGGCATCACCCCGGCTGTGCCTGGCCGTGCCCGGAAGCCCGGGGCCACGGTTCTCCAGGCCGATACATCCGGAGGGACCATCATGCCTTTATATGAATGCGTCGTGATTGGACGCAGCGAAATCACCCAGCAGCAGGTCGATACCCTGACCGATGGGATCGTCGCGCAGATCGAAGCCGAAGGCGCCGAAGTCCGCAAGCGCGAATACTGGGGCCTTCGCAGCCTCGCCTATCGCATCAAGAAGAACCGCAAGGGCCATTACGTGCTCCTCGGCCTCGATATCGAGCCCAAGGCCCTGGCCGAGATGGAGCGCCAGCTGCGCCTCAACGAGGATGTGCTGCGCTTCCTCACCATCCGCGTGGACGAGATCGACGAGGCCCCCTCGGCGGTGCTGGCGCGCAAGAGCGACGATCGCGGCTTCCGCGGCCCGAAGCCGGCCGGCCGGTTCGAGAGCGGCCGCCGCCGCTATGACGACCGCGAGGAATTCCGCGCCCGCGAGGAATATCGCGGCCCGCGCGACGATGAGGACGACCGCGGACGCGGTATGGGTGAGGAGGGCTGACCATGTCTGACACGACCGATGTGAATCCCGCCGCGCGCCGCGCGGCCGTGGGCGCCCGCCGCCCCTTCTATCGCCGCAAGAAGTCCTGCCCCTTCTCCGGCCCCAACGCGCCGAAGATCGACTATAAGGACGTGCGGCTGCTCTCCCGCTTCCTGAGCGAGCGCGGCAAGATCGTGCCGTCCCGCATCACCGCGGTTTCCGCCCGCAAGCAGCGTGAGCTGGCGCGGGCGATCAAGCGCGCCCGCTTCCTGGCGCTGCTCCCCTACGTTCTTCAGTAAGGAGCGCGAACCATGGCAGCTATTGAAGTCATCCTGCTTCAGCGCGTGGCCAAGCTCGGCCAGATGGGCGACCGCGTGCGCGTGAAGCCGGGCTATGCCCGCAACTTCCTGCTCCCGCAGAAGAAGGCGCTGCGGGCGACCAAGGAGAACGTCGCCCGCTTCGAGACCGAGCGCGTGCATCTCGAAGCGCAGAACCTCCAGCGCCGGGAAGAGGCGCAGGCGGTGGCCGGCCGCGTGAAGGGCCTGACGGTGACGATCATCCGCCAGGCCGGCGATTCGGGCAGCCTCTACGGCTCCGTCTCCAGCCGCGATATCGCCGAGGCGGCGGCGGAAGCCGGCCTCTCGATCGACCGCGGCCAGGTGGAGCTTGATCACCCGATCAAGGCGCTCGGCATCCGCCCGGTGCGCGTGGTGCTCCATCCCGAAGTCGTGATCGATGTCACGGTCAATGTCGCGCGCAGCGCGGAAGAGGCTGAGAAGCAGCTTCGCGGCGAGGCGGTGGGCCGCGCGGCCGAGGAAGAGACCGACGTTGCGGCCGATATCTTCGGCGGTGGTGACGAAGAGGCTGCGGCCCCGGCCGCGTGACCTCGGCCCCTTAGGGGGCGAAAGCGACCGAAAAAGGCCGGCAGGCATCGCTTGCCGGCCTTTTTACATTGCGGCTTTTTCACATTCTCGCGTCCGGCGAATGCCGCCCGATAAGACTCATGTGCAGAGCCTTGCTTGCGCGGCTGCGCGCAGCGCATTATCCGGTTGGTAAGGTACCATTCAGCGGGTCTGGCTTGCGCCCCGGCCCGTCCTTGTCAGCCGAGGAATGGCGATGCAGCAGATCCTGGACCATCTTCTGAAGCGACTCGTCCGCCGCGGTGGCCTTGGCGTGATCTGGCCTAATGGCGAGCAGACCCAGTATGGGCCGGAGCTGGCGGGCGCCGCCAAAATCCGCATCACGGAGGATAAGGCGGTGCGGGCGATCGTGCTCAACCCCGGCCTTGCCATGGGCGAATGCTATATGGCGGGCACGGTGGTGCCAATCGACTGCTCGATCTATCAGGTGCTCGAAGTGCTGCTCGACAATCTGCACCAGGCCGGCCTTGGCGCGGTGCCGATGATGAAGGTGCGGGTGATCCTCGGCACCATCTTCCGCCGGCTGCAGCAGATCAACAACGCCGTGCGAGCGCGCCGCAACGTCGCCCACCACTACGATCTCAACGGTCGCCTCTACAGCCTCTTCCTCGACCGCGACCGGCAATATTCCTGCGCCTATTTCCCGCGCGGGGATGAGACGCTGGAAGAGGCGCAGCTTGCCAAGAAGCATCACATCGCCGCCAAGCTGAAGCTCGACCGGCCGGATCTTTCGGTGCTCGATATCGGCTGCGGCTGGGGCGGCATGGCGCTGACGCTGGCGCGGGATTATGGCGCCCGGGTGACGGGGATCACCCTCTCCTCCGAGCAGTTGGCCGAGGCGCGGGCGCGGGCCGAGGCCGAGGGGCTGACGGACCGGGTGAAGTTCGAACTGCTGGATTACCGCGCCGTGCAGGAGCGGTTCGACCGGATCGTTTCGGTCGGCATGTTCGAGCATGTCGGCGTCAACCACTACGGCGCCTATTTCAACATGGTGAAGCGCACGCTGAAGGATGATGGCGTGGCGCTCATCCATACCATCGGCCGCAGCGACGGGCCGGGGACGACCAACCCCTGGATCGCCAAATATATCTTCCCCGGCGGCTATTCCCCGGCGCTTTCCGAGATGATGACAGCGATCCAGCGCGTCGGCCTGATCGCGACCGATATCGAGGTTCTGCGCCTGCATTATGCCAAAACCCTGCGGGAATGGCGGCGCCGCTTCGCCGCCAACCGCGATGCCATCCAGGCGCTGTACGATGAGCGCTTCTGCCGCATGTTCGAATTCTACCTCGCGGGCTCCGAACTCGCCTTCCACTACCAGCAGCACGTCAATTTCCAGGTGCAACTGACACGGGAACAGACCGCCGCACCCCTATCGCGCGATTACATCACCGAAACGGAGCACAGGATGATGAGCGCGGTGCCGGCTTCCGCCAAAGCCGAGGCCTTCTCCCCGGTCGCTGTGGAGGCGCCGAACGGCCGCGTTCACGCCTGACGGACCTCGCCCGCCAATGACCCAGCCGGTAGGTGACGGCTGGTTCCTGGACTGGTGCGTCGGCCTTGGCCTCATTGGCGGCACCATCATGCTGCATGCCCTCGGGCTGGTGCTGATCAGCCTGCTACTGGATGGCAGGCTGCGCCGCTGGGAAAGCCGCCGAACGCAGAAGGGCCGCAGCCGGTTGCGCCGCGCTATTCTCAGCGCGACAGTTTTCATCGGCTTTGCAGGCTGGCTGCTCGCCTGCCTGCACGGGCTGGATGCCGCCGTCTGGGCCGCGATCTACTGCCTTCTGGGCGCCATTCCGTCTTTCCATGCAGCAATGCTGTATTCGGTTGATTGCATGGCGACGCTGGGCAGCACCGGCGTTGCGATCGCGGCGGAGTGGTCTCTGTTGGGGCCGCTGGAGGGCGCGTGCGGCATGCTGCTCTTCGGCGTCAGCACCGCCTTCCTCTTCACCGTGATGGCCCATGTGCGGCAGACCCTGCTGGCCGCCGACCGAGCGGGCTGAGCGCCGCGCTATTCCCCGATCAGATGCAGCGCGATCTGCCGGCGGTGCGGGCGGGTGCGATGCTCGAAGAGGAAAATGCCCTGCCAGGTGCCGAGCGTCAGGCGCCCTTGGGCGAGGGGAATGGTGAGCTGCGGGCCGGTGAGCAGCGTGCGGATATGGGAGGGCATATCGTCCGGCCCCTCCAGCGCATGCAGGTAGCGCTGGGCCCCCACCTGGCCGCGATCTTCCGGGACCAGCCGTTCGAAGGCTTGCGCGATATCCCGCAGCACCTCGGGGCTCGCATTCTCCGTCACCGCCAGAGAGGCCGAGGTATGGGCGCACCAGAGGGTGAGGAGGCCGGTTTCCATGCCCGTCTCCCCCACCCAGGCCTCGATCGCATCGGTGAATTCGACGAGCCCCTTGCCGCGCGTCTGCAAGGTGAGGCGATGGCTCGCCTGGCGCAGCATGGTCAGACCGGCGCCGGGTTGCGCTCCGTAAAGCCGCGCTGGTGCCAATAGGGATAGGCGAGCGTCACCGTGCTTGCCGCGTCGAGCTTCGCGACCTGCTCTGCCGTCAGGTTCCAGCCGACCGCGCCGAGGTTCTGCCGCAGCTGCTCCTCGTTACGCGCGCCGACGATCACGGTCGAGACCGTGGGCCGCTGCAGCAGCCAGTTGAGCGCGATCTGCGGCACGGTCTTGCCGGTCTCCTGCGCGATCTCGTCCATCGCCTCCACCACCTTATAGACGTGCTCGTCCGGCACCGGCGGGCCCATATCGGCTGTCTTATGCAGGCGGGATTGCGCGGGCAGCGGCTGGCCGCGGCGGATCTTGCCGGTGAGCCGCCCCCAGCCGAGCGGGCTCCAGACGACGCAGCCGATCCCCTGGTCGAGGCCGAGCGGCATCAGCTCCCACTCATAATCACGGCCGATGAGCGAGTAATAGGCCTGGTTCGCGACATAGCGCGGCAGGTTGTATTTCTCCGCCACCGCCAGCGACTTCATCAGATGCCAGCCGGAGAAGTTGGAGCAGCCGACGTAGCGGATCTTGCCCGCGCGGACGAGATCGTCGAGCGTCGAGAGCGTCTCCTCCACCGGCGTCATCGCATCGAAGCCATGGAGCTGGAAGAGGTCGATATAATCCGTGCCGAGCCGCTTGAGGGACTGCTCGACCGAGCGGATGAGATGAAACCGCGAGGAGCCGACATCGTTGGGCCCCTCACCCGCGCGGAAGGTCGCCTTGGTCGAGATGAGGATCTTGTCCCGCCGGCCCTTCGTCGCCGCGCCCAGCACCTCTTCGGCTGAGCCGCCCGAATAGATGTCGGCGCTGTCGAACATATTGAGGCCGGCGTCCAGACAGATGTCGATCAGCCGGCTCGCTTCCGCGACGTCCGAACTGCCCCAGGCCTCGAAGAACTCCCCCTTGCCGCCGAAGGTGCCCGTGCCGAAGCTGAGCACCGGCACCATGAAGCCCGAATGCCCGAGACGTCTCTGTTCCATAAGCCAATCCTCCTGTGAACGACGGAGGAGAGGCGCTTAGCGCCAGCCTCCGTCCACGACGAATTCCCGGGCGGTGACGAGTTCGCTGTCATCCGCCGCGAGCCAGAGCACCATGCGCGCGACATCGGCCGGATGCAGCCGATCCGGGATGCACTGGCCGGCCGCGCGCTTGGCATCAGCCTCCGGGTTCATCCAGAGCTTGAGCTGTCGCTCGGTCATGATCCAGCCCGGATAGACGATATTCGCCCGGATGTGATGCGGCCCGAGATCGCGGGCGAGCGCCCGGGTGAGGCCGATGACGCCGGATTTCGCCGCCGTATAGGCCGGCATGCCGCCCTGGCCCAGCAAGAAGCTGTTCGAGCTCATATTGATGATCGAGCCGCCGCCGGCGGCGATCATGTCATCCTTCACGGCTTGCGCGCAGAAGAACTGGTGGCGAAGGTTGGTCGCCATCCGGTCGTCCCAGTATTCCGGCGTCACCTCGTCGATCGCGTGCCGATCGTCGCGTGCGGCATTATTGACGAGCACGGTGAAGCCGCCGCCGAGGCTTTCGCGCAGCTCAGCGATCGCGGTGCGGACGGCCGGTATGTCCCGCAGATCGACCTGCCGGAACGCCGCCGCCCCTTCGGGCAGGCGGGCGAGCAGCGCCTCGGCCGAAGCCGTGTCGAGATCGAGGAAGCCGACGCGGCTGCCCTGTTCCACGAAATGCTCGACGATGCCGGCGCCGATGCCGGACGCCCCGCCCGTCACCAGCACCCGCCGGCCGTCCAGGCTCGGGTAGCGCGCGTATCTGCTGCTCATGTCAGGAATCCGTGGTTAGGGCGGTCAGAACAGGCTGTCGAAGAAATTGCCGAGCGGCCCCCGGTTCTTGGGCTTCACCAGGGGCGTGGTGCCGGCCGCCGGGCTGATGCCGAGGGCGGCGTTCCGCTGCAGGCGCTTGGTTTCCTCGCGGGCATTGACGATCGCGGGCTTGGCGATCGGGGCGCCGAAGGGGTTGAGCCGATTGCCGAGCGTGCGGCTCTTCTGATCCTTCACCGCGATCGCTTCCACCTGGGCGCGGATATTGGCCGGCGGCGGCGGCCCGGCCTTGGCGAGGAAGGCCTGGTCGCCGGCGGTCGATGGCGCGCCACTCGGAAGAGAGGCCGCGCCCATCATGGCGCTCGCCGCCTGTTGCGAGATGGCGACATCCTGCGGCCGGGCGACACCCGGCGTCGGCGCCGGAAGCGCCTGCGCCGCCTGGTTGAGATCCGGCGGCATGGCAAGCTGCGGCTGCGTCGTCACCTTGAACTCATCCGGCGGGTTGCGTTGCAGGCCGATGGTCTGCATCACCCCGCTGGAACAGCCCGCAAGCATCAGGGGCGCCAGCAGGAGCGTCCACCGCTTCGTCATCATCCGAGCCTTGCGTCCTTCAGCCGCGATTCTTGGCCCGGGCCGCCGCCGTCTGAGGCCGCCCCGGCAAGAGGTTGTCGATCAAGAGTGCCGCCACGCCGCAAACGATCGCGGCGTCCGCTAGGTTGAACACATACCATGAATAGCCGAAAGCATGCGCCTGGATGAAATCGACGACGGCCCCGTAATGCAGCCTGTCGGCGACATTGCCAAGAGCGCCGCCGGCGATCGCGCCCACCGGCAGTGCCACCATCCGCCGTTCCGCCCGCATCAGCCAGAGGCCGAGCACGATGACGACGCCGAGCGCGAAGGCGGCAAGGCCGAGATGGGCGAGCATGCTATCGCCCGTCAGCAGGCCGAAGGTGACGCCCCGGTTCCAGACCATGGTGAAGTTGAGCACCGGCAGGATTTCCACCTGGCCGAGGCGCGGCAGATCGAGCCCGTGCAGAACCCACCATTTGCTCAGCTGGTCGGCGATGAAGATCAGCACCGCCATGGCGAGGCCGCCCATGGCGACGGCAGGGCGCGCGCGCATCAGCGGGCCGGATCGCAGGAAAGTGCCGCCACCGCATCGGTGCAGCGGCGGCAGAGCTTGCTGGCGGCATCGACCTCGGGCAGCACGCGCCAGCAGCGGGCGCATTTCTCGCCCGGCGCGAGTGCGGCATCGGCCAGCAGCCCGGCATCGCTCTGCCCCAGCTCGACCGCGGAGACGATGAGGGTATCGGCCCAATCCTGCGCCGAAAGCAGCGTCTGCTCTCCCTCGGGGAGAAGAAAGGTCACCGCTGCCTGGAGCGAGGCGCCGATCTGCCCTTCCTGCCGCATGGCTTCGAGCTTCGTCGTGGCAAGGCGACGGATCTCCCGCACGCGCGCCCATTTCTCGGCCAAAGCTGCGTCCCGCCACTCGGCCGGAAGGGTGGGGAAAAGCTCTTCATGCACGCTGCTCTCGGCGCCGAATCGCGTCTGCCACGCTTCCTCGGCGGTGAACACCAGCACCGGCGCGAGCCAGGTGCAGAGGCAGCGGTGCAGCTGGTCGAGCACCGTGCGCACGGCGCGCCGCCGGGGGCTGTCCGCCCGGTCGCAATAGAGCGCGTCTTTGCGAATATCGAAGTAATAGGCGGAAAGATCGGTCGCGCAGAAATGATGGATGGCGGGATAAACCCCCGTCCAGTCATGGCTTTCGACCGCGCCGCGGATCAGCGCATCAAGCTCGGTCAACCGGTGCAGCACCCAGCGTTCCAGCTCCGGCAGATCGCCATGGGGCAGGATCTCGGCCTTGTCGAAGCCATCGAGGCTGCCCAAGAGCCAGCGCAGCGTATTGCGCAGGCGCCGGTAAAGCTCGCCCTGCTGCTTGAGGATTTCCGGCCCGATCGAGAGATCGTCCCGCGCGTCGGAGGACATGACCCAGAGGCGGAGGATATCGGCGCCGTATTGCGCGATGACGTCCTGCGGCTCGACCCCGTTGCCGAGCGACTTGGACATCTTCCGCCCCTGCTCGTCCACGATGAAGCCGTGAGTCAGCACCGCCTTGAAGGGCGCGCGGCCCCGCGTGCCGACGGCTTCGAGGAGGGAGGACTGGAACCAGCCGCGATGCTGGTCCGAGCCTTCGAGGTAGAGATCGGCCGGCCAGGACAGCCCGCGCGCTTCCAGCACGAAAGCATGGGTCGAGCCGCTTTCGAACCAGACATCGACGATATCGCGCACCTGCTCGTAATTGGCAGCGTCATAATCATTGCCGAGGAAGTCGGCCGCGGGCCGCGCGTACCAGGCATCCGCGCCCTCGGCTTTGAAGATCTCGACGACGCGCGCCATCACCCGCTCATCCCGCAGCGGCTCGCCCGTGCGGCGATCGACGAAGATCGCGATCGGCACGCCCCAGGCGCGCTGCCGGCTGATGCACCAATCGGGGCGCCCGGCGACCATGCTGGCGATGCGGTTGCGGCCCTGCTCGGGCACGAAGCGCGTCTCGCTGATCGCGGCCAGCGCGCGGCCGCGGATATCCTCGGGGCCATCCATGCGGATGAACCATTGCGGCGTCGCCCGGTAGATCACCGGCGCCTTGGAGCGCCAGGAATGCGGGTAGGAGTGGATGAGGATGCCGCGATGGAAGAGCGCGCCCGCGGCTTCGAGTGCGGCGCAGACCGGATCGGCCGCCTTGAAGACATGCAGGCCCGCGAAGAGCGGCACGCCGGGGTTGTACGTCCCGTCATCCCCCACCGTCTCCGGCACCTCGAGGCCGAATTGGCGGCCGAGGTCGAAATCCTCCTCGCCATGGCTCGGCGCGGTATGGACGAAGCCGGTGCCGGCTTCCGTCGTCACATGCCCGCCGGGCAGCAGCGGCACGTCGAACTCATAGCCCTGGCCGCGCAGCGGATGGGCGGCGATCGCGCCTTCGAGATCGGCGCCCTTGAAGGTGGCCAGCAGCTTGTGGCCGGTGACGCCGGTATCCTTCGCGAAAGCTTCGAGCAGCGCTTCAGCGACGAGCACGCGCTCACCCGGCTTGGCCCGCGCGCCCTCGGCGATGCCGGTGACTTCGATCAGCGCGTAATCGATCTCTGGCCCGTAAGCCACGGCGCGGTTGCCCGGCATGGTCCAGGGCGTCGTCGTCCAGATCACCACCGAACTGCCCGCGATCTCGGCGGGACCGCCTGAGAGGATGGGAAAGCGCACCCAGATCGTGACGCTCTTATGGTCGTGATATTCGATCTCGGCCTCGGCGAGCGCGGTCTTCTCGACCGGGCTCCACATCACGGGGCGAAGGCCGCGATAGAGCGCGCCGTTCATCAGGAAACGCCCGATCTCCTGAGCGATCGCGGCTTCGGACGCGAAATCCATCGTCGCATAGCGCTCGGCCCAGTCGCCCAGCACGCCGAGGCGCTTGAACTCCTCCCGCTGCACGGCGAGCCAATGCTCGGCATAGGCGCGGCATTCGGCGCGGAATTGCAGGACGGGGATATCGTCCTTGTTGCGACCGGCTTTGCGGTGCCCTTCCTCGACCTTCCATTCGATCGGCAGGCCGTGGCAGTCCCAGCCCGGCACGTAATGCGCGTCGAAGCCCGCCATCTGATGGGCGCGGTTGATCGCATCCTTCAGGATCTTGTTCAGCGCATGGCCGAGATGGAGGTTGCCATTGGCATAAGGCGGCCCGTCATGCAGCACGAAGGGCGCGCGGCCATTCGAATCCGCGCGGAGCTTTTCCCACAACCCGCGCGCATCCCAGGCGGCCAACATGCCAGGCTCGCGCTTCGGCAGATCGCCCTTCATCGGGAAAGGCGTGCGCGGCAGGAACACGGTGCTCCGGTAATCGGGTGCCGCGTCCTTCTGGGCCGGCGCGGCCTTGGCCTCTGTCAGGGTATCGTTCATCTGCGGTGGTATGGCCGAATTCGCCTGCGAAGGCGAATCCCGAAAAGCACGCTCAGGCAGGATTTTCGCCCTGGGCTGCCGCGCATTCGGCGCAAAGGCCCTCGATCTCGACCGTGGCGCCGGCAGGGCGGAAGCCCGCCGCCTCGGCCGCGCTCTCCATGGCGCCGCGGATGCGGGCATCGGTGATCTCGAACACCCGGCGGCACTGGGTGCAGATGAGGAATTGCAGGGAGTCGAGGCGATGCGGCGGCTCCGCGCCCTCCGCGGCCGGGGGGTGGCAATGCGTGGCGGCGGCGCCCTTGCCGGGTCCGTGCAAATGGGCGCAGCCGATGAAGGCGGAGAGCCGCTCGATCCGATGCACGAGGCCCTGGGCGGTAAGGAAGTCGAGCGCGCGATAGACGGTGGGCGGGGCTGCCGCGCGGCCCGCGGCGCGCAGCCGGTCCAGCAGATCATAGGCGCCGGATGGCCGGGGGCTTTCCAGGATGAAACCGAGGATGAGGCGCCGCTGCTCCGTCAGCTTCTCGCGACGGCCGGCGCAGAGGGCGGCCGCTTCCGTCAGCAGGCGTTCGGTCTCGGCGGAGAAGGAGGGCGCGGCCATGGCCTCTCTGTTTCGGCGGCGCGGGGCGTGCCGTCAACTGGCGCGAAGCCGCAGAGCGTACGTTGCTGCCAAGGGCGCGGCGCGGTGCCGATAGCGGGCACCCCGTTCGCCACTCCAGCCTAGCTGTTTTCCTTAACGGGCTTTGCGCTTGCGGCCGGTGCCGGCATGGCGTTGGGCGCGGAAACTCGGCAGCCACCATTCGATGGGCTGATCCTCCTCGCCCGCGCTCTCCGGCGCGCTCGCCGTCTCGGTCTCGGTCTCTGCCTCTACCGCTTCGGCGCCGGGGGCCGCGGCTGGCGAGGCCGCGATCGGCGCGGCAGGCTTGATCGCCGGCGGGCGCCCGCGCCGCGGCTTCGGCGGCGGCGCCTCTTCGCCAAAGAGATCGGTGCTGGGCGGGGCAGTGAGAGCGGCGGCGCGGCCCGCCTCCAGCTCCGCCAGCTTGCGCTCGGCGAGCGAAAGGGCGAGTTCCGCTTCCGCCTGCCGGGCCTCGCTCCGCTGGCGGGCCTCCTGATCGGCGAGCCGCAGCGCCTCCAACTGGGCGCGGGCCTCCTGCTCGGCCCTCAGCCGCTCCTCGAAAGCCATTTCCATATGGGCGAGCTTGGTCTTGAGGGATTGGATGCTGGCCTGCGCCTCTTCCAGCGCGCGCTCGGCACGGGCGCGGGCCTCCTTCTCCTCCCGCAGGCTCGCCTGCATCGCGCTTGCACGGCCGTCGCTCTCCGCTTCGCGGGCGCGGCCGAGCATGACGACCGGCACATCGCCATCCTGGGCGAAGCGCCGGCGCGGCCGTGGCCCCTCATGCGCGGGCGGCGGTGGCGGTGCCGCATGATTGGCGTGGCCATTGCCGCCGCCACCGGCCGCAGGCCGCGTGCCGAGGCCGAGCGCCGCGCGCATCCGGGCCTCCGCCGCGTCAATCGCCTCGGCCTGCGGATCGAGATTGAGCTTTTCAGATCTCATTACACTCTGTCGTAAAAAAGAGAGACAATACAGGGGTCGGAACGCGGCTTTCGCCGCCAGGCTGCGCTTGCAAGTATTACGACTCGGTAATACGCGCGGCAATTCTGCGAATCGAACGTGCTTTAGTTGTCCTGACTGACGATGAAATGCAAGAGAAGATCCGAAAAAACTTCTGGATTTCGGCCTTGCGGGCAACGCTTGCGGCATTTACCCGCTTGTTTTTCCCAGGCCTCACCCGCGCCGCCCCAGTAGAAGCGCAAGATGAGACGCCAGAGGCGATCGGCCGCACGCCCGCGCGGAGGCAAGGCGCGGAGAGAGCCACCAGAAGAGCACGAAAACGCGAGGAAGTATTCGCCAAGCAAATGCCCGAGGCGCGTAGCCCGGGGCGCGGAGCCCGGGGCGCGCGGCCGGGCGTCAGCCTGGCGGCAGGCTCGCCAGATGCGCCGCCACCTGCCGGGCGATCGCCGCGAAGGCGCGGCCCGCCTCGCTCTCGGGCGCTGCGGCCACCACCGGCGTGCCGGCATCCGAGAGGGCGCGCACCTCCGCCAGCAGCGGGATTTCGCCGAGGAAGGCCTGGCCGAGCTTTGCCGCTTCCGCCCGCGCCCCGCCATGGCCGAAGATCTCGCTGCGATGGCCACAATTCGGGCAGCAGAAATAGCTCATATTCTCGACCAGGCCGAGCACCGGGATCGCCACCTTCTCGAACATCCACACGGCGCGCCGCGCATCGAGCAAAGCGAGATCCTGCGGCGTCGAGACGACCACGGCCCCCGTGACCTTGACCCGCTGGGCGAGGGTCAGCTGGATATCGCCGGTGCCCGGCGGCAGATCGACGACGAGAACGTCGAGCCGGCCCCAGTCCACCTGGCCGAGGAACTGCTGCACCGCGCCCATGATCATCGGCCCGCGCCAGATCATCGCGGTCTCCTCATCCACCAGATAGCCCATGGACATGGTGCGGATGCCCCAGGCCTCGATCGGCACCAGCCGATTTTCCCGCAAGCCCGGGCGCCGCTGCTCACCGACCAGCCGAGGCAGGCTCGGCCCGTAAATATCGGCATCCATAAGGCCGACCTGCAGGCCCTGCTGGGCAAGCGAGACCGCGAGATTGACCGCCACCGTCGATTTGCCGACGCCGCCCTTGCCGGATGCGACGGCGACGACATGGGCGATCCCCGGAAGCGGCTGCGGCGCCGGGGCCGCCGGCCTAGCCGGGCTCGCCGTGCCTGCCGCACCGGCCGCACTGGCCGCTCCGGGGCCGCCCGGGGCGCCGGGGGCGCGATGCGCCGTCAGCACCACCCGCGCCTGGCGGACATCGGGCAGCCGGCCGAGGGCTGCTTCCATCGCCCGGCGCGGCGCTTCCAGGGCGGAAGCGCGCTCGCGGGGGACGGTGAGCGCCAGATGCACCACGCCGTCCCGCACCGCGAGGCTTTCGACCGCGGCACCACCCAGCGCCTCGCCCGCCGCATCCTCGGCCAGGAAGCCCGCCACCAGACGCTCCGCCGCCGCGGCAATCACGCCATCGCTCTCAGCCATATCCATCGCCCTGTTCCGAAGAAAGCCCCGCGCCGGGCGCTGCCCGCCGCCGGACCGCAGCCCTTCGCGCGTTCTGCTTGTGGTCCCGCTTTCCGCCGCGCACAATCGCCCGCGAGACGACTTCTGTCCATCGGATGAGCCGGCGAGATCCCATGCGCGCTTTGCTGCTTGCCTCCACCCTCATGCTGCTCGCCAGCACGCGCCTGGTGGCGGCCCATGCCGTGCCGCCGGGCTTTGCCGACCTCGTGGCGGGCCTGCTGCCGGCGGTCGTCAATGTCGCGAGCACGGAGCCGGCGACCCCGGATTCGGGCGGTTCGGGTGATAGCGGGCAATCACCCTCCGGGGCTTCGCCTCCGCCCTCCGCGATGGCGCCGGGGGGCGCCGATAGCGGGGCGGCACCCGGCGCCGGCCTGCCGCCGCTCGACAAGGGATTCCAGCAATTCCTGCATAGCGCCGAAGGGCCGGGCAGCCCGGACGTGACAACCGGCGGGGACCAGATGCAGAGCCTCGGCTCCGGCTTCGTGATCGACCCCTCGGGCCTCATCGTCACCAACAATCACGTGATCGACGGGGCGCGCAGCATGAGCGTGATCCTGTCGGACGGCACCGCCCTGCCGGCGACGCTCGTGGGGCGCGATACGCAGGATGATATCGCCCTTCTGCGCGTGCATCCCCCCCATCCCTTGACCGCCGTGCAGTTCGGCTCCTCGCGCACCGCGCGCATCGGCGACTGGGTGCTTGCGATCGGCAATCCCTACGGGCTCGGCGGCACCGTTACCGCCGGTATCATCTCGGCGCGCGGGCGCGATCTGCAGGAAGACGGATCGACGAATTTCATCCAGACCGACGCCGCCATCAATCGCGGCAATTCCGGTGGCCCGCTGTTCAATACCGAGGGGCAGGTGATCGGCATCAACACCGCCATCTACTCGCCCTCGGGCGGCTCCGTCGGCATCGGCTTCGCGATCCCCTCGGACGAGGTGGCCGCGGTGATCGACCAGCTGCGCCGCTTCGGCCGGCCGCGCCGCGGCTGGATCGGCGTGCAGGTAATGGGGGTGACGCCGGATATCGCCGCCGCCCTCAAACTGCCGGCGCCGGCAGGCGTGGTGGTGGCGACCGTCGCTGCCGGCAGCCCCGCCGCCGCCCTGCCGCTGGCCCCGGGCGATGTCATCACCCGCTTCGACGGGCATGGCGTGGCGACGATGCAGGCCTTCCCGCGCCTGGTGCAGGATAGCGCGGTCGGCACCTCCGTCCCGCTCGACTACTGGCATGACGGACAGGCGCGGACGGCCGAGATCAAGGTGGCGGACGAGCCGGCCTCACCCGCCGAGCCCGATGCCGGGGCGATCGCCAAGCCGGCCGAGCCGCGCACCGCCGCCATTCTCGGCCTCACGCTGTCGGACATCACGCCCGCGCTCAAGACCAAATACAGCCTTGCCGATGGCGCCAAGGGCATCGTCATCACCGCGGTCGCGCCCGGCAGCTTCGCGGCCCGCGCCGGCCTCGCCGCCGGGGAGTTGCTCCTCGAAATCGGCGGCCAGCCGGTTTCCACGATCCAGCAGATGCTCGATATCGTGGCGGGGGCGCGGCATCGGCAGGCGCACGATGTCCTGCTCCTCGTGCAGGGGTCGGACGCGACGCAATGGGTGCCGCTCAGCCTCGGCTAGCGATGACGGCGCGGTCGCTTCAATCGACACCGAGGAGCGGTGCTTCGGGCTCCTCGAAATCCGTGTTGATCGCGCGGCCTTCGAAGGCGGCGGCGATCAGCGCGCGGGTATAATCCTCGCGCGGGGCGGCGAAGATCTGTTCGGCCGGTCCCTCCTCCACCACCCGCCCGCGGCGCAGCACGATGATGCGATGGGCGAGCGCCCGGACGATGCGCAGATCGTGGCTGATGAAGAGATAGGCGAGGCCGTGCGCGGCCTGCAGCCGCCGCAGCAGTTCGACGATCTGCGTCTGCACCGAGCGGTCGAGCGCGCTCGTCGGCTCGTCGAGCACGACGAAGCGGGGCTCCAGCACCATGGCGCGGGCGATCGAGATACGCTGGCGCTGGCCGCCGGAAAATTCGTTGGGGTAGCGCTCCAGCGCCGTCTCCGGCAGGCCGACCTCGTGCAGGACGGCAACGACGCGCTCCCGCCGCTCGGCCCGGCTGAGCTTGGGGAAATGCACGCGCAAGCCCTCGGCCACGATCTCCTCCACCGTCATCCGGGGCGAGAGGCTGCCATAGGGATCCTGAAAGACGATCTGCATCTCGGCGCGGCGGGCGCGCAGCTGCCGTTCCTTGAGATGGGCGATATCCTGGCCCCGGAACATGATCCGGCCAGATGCCGGCTCCAGCCCGAGCATGGCGAAGCCCGTCGTCGTCTTGCCCGAGCCGCTTTCCCCGACCAGCCCGACCGTCTCGCCCTCATGCACGGTAAGGGAAAGGCGGTCGATCGCGGTGACGGCTCCGGCCGCCCGGCGCATCACGCCGCGCCGGATGGCGAAGCGCACGCCGATGCCCTCGGCCGCGATCACCGGCCGCGCGCCGGGGGCGAGCGGCGGCGGCCCGCCGCCCGGCTCGGCCGAGAGCAGCGCCCGGGTATAGGGGTGCTGGGGACGCGTGAAGATATCGCCGACCGAGCCGGTCTCCACGATCTCGCCCGCCTTCATCACCGCGACCCGATCCGCATGCTGGCGGACGATGCCGAGATCATGGGTGATGAGCAGCAGGCCCAATCCGCGCGCCGCCTTCTGCGCATCGAGCAGCGCCAGGATCTGCGCCTCGATCGTGACATCGAGCGCCGTCGTCGGCTCATCGGCGATGAGGAAGGCCGGATCGTTGGCGAGCGCGATCGCGATCATCACGCGCTGGCGCTGGCCGCCGGACAGCTGGTGGGGGAAAGCGTCCAGCCGATGCTCGGCATCCGCGAAGCCCGCCTGCTCCAGCAGCGTCACGCTGCGCCGGCGGAGCGCCTCGCGGCCGAGCCCCGGCTTGGCGTGCAGCTGCACCGCCTCGGCCACCTGCCGGCCGATGCGGTGCAGAGGGTTGAGGCTCGTCATCGGCTCCTGGAAGATCATGCCGACAGTGCCGCCCCGCACGCGGCGGAGATCGGCCTCCCGCATGGCGGCGACATCCTCGCCCGCGATCATGATGCGGCCCTGCCGCAGGCGCGCGGCCGGCGGCAGCAGCCGCAGGATGGAGAGCGCGGTCAGCGATTTGCCCGATCCGCTCTCCCCCACCAGCGCCAGCGTCTCCCCGGCCGCGACGCTGAAGGAGACATCCCTCACCACCGGCCGCTCACCGAAGCAGACGGTGAGCTTCTCCACCACAAGCTGGCTCATGTGAGACCCGTCTTTCTGGGGTTGAAGGCATCCCGCACCCCCTCCCCGATGAAGATGAGGAGGATGAGCAGCCCGCCCAGCACCACGAAGGCGGTGATGCCGAGCCAGGGTGCCTGGAGATTGTCCCGCCCTTGGGAGACGAGTTCGCCGAGAGAGGGCGAGCCGGGCGGCAGGCCGAAGCCGAGGAAATCGAGGCTCGCGAGAATGGTGACGGAGCCGGAGAGGATGAAGGGCAGGAAGGTCAGGGTCGCGACCATGGCATTGGGCAGGATATGCCGGCGCATCACCGCGATATCGGAAACGCCGAGCGCCTTCGCCGCGCGCACGTAATCGAGCGTGCGGCCGCGCAGGAATTCGGCCCGCACCACGCCCGTCAGGCTGATCCAGTTGAAGAGGAGCAGGAAGAGCAGCAGCACCCAGAAGGAGGGCGCGATGATCGCCGAGAGGATGATGAGGAGGAACAGCTCCGGCAGGCCGGACCATATTTCGATGAAACGCTGGAAGAGGAGATCGACCAGCCCGCCGTAATAGCCCTGCACGGCGCCGGCGAGGATGCCGATGACGGAGGCAAGCGCCGTTAGCGTGAAGCCGAAGAGCACCGAGATGCGGAAGCCGTAGATCACCCGGGCGAGCACATCCCGCCCCTGATCGTCGGTGCCGAGCCAGTTGCGCCAGGAGGGTGGCGAGGGCGCCGGGCCGCCGAGATTGGTCACCGTCGTATCGTAGCTGAAGGGGATCAGCGGCCAGATCATCCAGCCATGCCGGCGGATCGCCGCCTGCACGCCAGGATCGGAATAATCGGCATCGGTCGGCAGGAAATCGGCGCCGAAACGATCCTCGCTATAGTCGTGCAGGATGGGGCAGAGCAGCTGGCCGCGGAAATCGATCAGCAGCGGCCGGTCATTCGCCACCACGCCCGCGCAGAGGCTGATGCCGAAGAGGAGGAGGAAGATCCACAGGGCATAGAAGGCGCGGCGGTTGGCGCGGAAAGCCGCGAGCCGGCGGCGGTTGAGGGGCGAAAGATGCGGGCGCCACATGCCGGTTGCCACCGCCTCCCCGCTCTCAGCGCCGGGCGCTGAAGTCTATCCGCGGATCGACGATGGTATAGAGGATGTCGCCGACGATCTGCATGACGAGGCCGAGCAGCGAAAAGACGTAGAGCGTGCCGAACATCACCGGATAATCGCGCTGCAGCGCCGCCTGATAGCCGAGCTGGCCCATGCCGTTGAGGGAGAAGATGATCTCGATGAGCAAGGCCGAGGTGAAGAGGATGCTGATGAAGGCGGCCGGGAAGCCCGCGATGATGAGCAGCATGGCGTTGCGGAAGACATGGCCGTAGAGCACGCGCGTATTGCTCGCCCCCTTGGCGCGCGCGGTCAGCACATATTGCTTGCCGATCTCTTCCAGGAAACAGTTCTTGGTCAGCATGGTGAGGCTGGCGAAGCCGCCGACCACCATCGCCGTCGTCGGCAGGACCATGTGCCAGAGGTAATCGAGGATGCGCGCGGGCCAGCCCCAGGAGGAGGCGCCCATGCTGGTCAGCCCGCGCAGCGGGAACCATTGCACGAAGGTGCCGCCGGCGAAGACGACGATGAGGAAGATCGCGAAGAGGAAGCCCGGGATCGCGTAGCCGATCAGCACCATCAGCGTGGTGACGAGATCGAAGCGCGTGCCGTCGCGCGTCGCCTTGGCGATGCCGAGCGGGATCGACACCAGATAGATCAGCAGCGTGGACCAGAGGCCGAGCGAGATGCTGACCGGCATCCGTTCGAGGATGAGATGCCAGACGGATTGGCCGAGGAAGAAGCTGCGCCCGAGATTGAGGGTGAGATAGCCCTTCAGCATCAGCCAGAAACGGGTAAGCGGCGGCTTGTCGAAGCCGAACATGTGGCGGAGTTCGAGGACCATCTTGGGGTCCACCCCCTGCGCGCCGCGATAGAAGCTGCCCGCGGCCGGGCCGCTGCCGGCCTCTCCCGGCATCATGCCGGCATGGGCCTTGAGCTGGGCGATCTCCTGCTCCACCGGGCCGCCGGGCGCGAACTGCACCACCACGAAATTGAGCGCGATGATGCCGAACAGCGTCGGGATGATCAGCAGCAAGCGGCGGAGCAGGTAGGCGGCCATGGCTCAGCCTTTTCCGCGCGCGTCAGGCGACATTGGAATGATGGCGGGAGCGATCGGTAACGGCGGCCTTGGCCTGGTCGATCCACCAGGTATCGATATCGAAACCGGCGCGCATCGGCTGGGTGGGGAAGCCGAAGACATCCCAGAAGGCGAGGCGATAGGCGCCGAGATGCCATTGCGGCACCACATACCAGCCCCAGAGCAGCACGCGGTCGAGCGCGTGGCAGGCGGCGAGCAGGCTTTCCTGGTCGTTCGCGGCGATGACCTTGTCGATCAGCGCATCGACCACCGGGCTCGACACGCCCATCTGATTGTCGCTGCCGGGGATCTTGGCAGCGGCCGAGCCCCAGTAATCCCGCTGCTCGCTGCCGGGCACGTCCGATTCCGGGAACAGCACCACCGTCATGTCGAAATCGAAATTGTCCATCCGCGTCTGGTATTGCGAGGGATCGACCACCCGCACCGAGACATCGATGCCGAGATGCTTGAGATCCTCGGCATAGGGCAGCGTGACCCGCTCGAAAACAGGGTCGTTCAGCAGGATTTCGAAGCGCATGGGCTGGCCCGCGGCATCGCGCAGCTTGCGATCCTGCACGCGCCAGCCGGCGGCTTCCAGCATCTTCAGCGCCGCGAGCAGCTGCGGCCGGTTGTTGCCGGAGCCGTCCGTCACCGGCAGGGTGAAGGGCTCGGTAAAGAGTTGGGGCGGCAGATCCCGCCGATAGGGTTCGAGCAGCGCGAGCTCCGCCCCTTGCGGCAGGCCAGAGGAAGCGAGGTCGCTATTGCTGAAATAGCTCCGCGTGCGCTCATAGCCGCCGTAGAACAGAACCTTGTTCGCCCATTCGAAATCATAGGCCCAGGCGATCGCCTGACGCACCCGCACATCCTGAAAGACCGGCCGGCGGGTATTCATGCCGAAGCCCTGCATGCCGGTGGGCAGGCGGTTGGGGAAGATGCGTTTGATCACCAGCCCCTTCTTCACGGCATCGAAATCATAGGCGGTCGCCCAGTTCTTCGCGATATTCTCGTTGCGGAAATCGATATCCCCGGCCTTGAAGGCCTGCAGGGCGACCGCGGGATCGCCGAAATATTCGTGGGTGATGCTGTCGATATTATAAAAGCCACGGCAGACCGGCAGATCCGCCGCCCAGTAATCCGGCCGCCTGCGATAGGTGACGGAGCGGTTGAACGCCGAATGCGCCACCGCATAGGGGCCGGAGCCGAGCGGCGCGTCGGTCAACGGGGCGGTGAAATCCCGCCCCTTCCACCAGGCTTCGGGCAGCACCGCCAATTGCCCGAGGATGAGCGGCAGCTCCCGCGAGGCGCCGGGCTTGAGGGTAAAGACCACCGTGCGGTCATCAACCGCCCGGGCGCCGGCGACGGCCGCGTAATACTGCTGGTAGAAGGGCTGGCCTTTGGCGACGAGGGTTTCGAAGCTCCAGACCACGTCGCTCGCGCGGACCGGGCTGCCATCGGCGAAGCGGGCCTTGGCATGCAGGGTGAAGGTGACGCTGCCGTGATCCGCCGCAACCACGACGCTTTCGGCCAGCCAGCCATAGGCGACCGCCGCCTCGTCGTCCGACTGCTTGAGCAGCGTATCCCAGATGAGGCTGACGCTCGCGGCCGGGGTGCCGCGCACGATGAAGGGGTTGAAACTATCGAAGCCGCCGATCTGGCTGAAGGTGGCGGCGCCGCCCTTCGGCGCCTGCGGATCGACATAGGGGAAATGGGTGAAGCCCCGCGGCAGGGCGGGCGTTGCCAGCACGCCGACCGCATAGCCGCCGGCCGGCACCACCTGGGCATGGCCGGCCTCGGGCAAGGTGACGAGCGGCGCGGCGATCGCTCCCGCGGCCGTTTTGAGAAAGCTCCGTCGCTTCATTCAGGCTCCTTGAGGCATCGGCACAGCAATAGAGGAGGCGGTGGACGAGGCGGAATCGGCGGAGGCGGGCGCCGCCTCAGGCGAGGCTTGCCACCACCGCAGGCAGGAGGGAGGGATCGCCGAGCGCGATGACCGAGCCTTCGCCGGTGAGCGAGAGAGGCTCGCCGCGCCAATCCGTCACCGACCCGCCGGCCCCCGAGATAATGGGCACGAGGGCCGCCCAATCCCAGGGCTTGAGATCGGTTTCCACGATAAGGTCGATCTCGCCGAGGGCGAGCAACCCGAAGCCGTAGCAATCCCCGCCCCAGCTCGTCCGGCGCACCGCCTGGCGCAGCCGCGCGAAGCGGGGCGCATGGGCGGGCCCGAAGATATCCGGGCTGGTGCAGGAAAGCTCGGCCTCGGCCAGGCGCGGGCAAGGCCGGCAGCCGATCCGGCCGCCGAAGGGGCCGAAAAACTCCGTTTGCCGACCGGCAAGCCCGACCCAGCGTTCCCCGGTGATCGGCTGATCGATGATGCCGAGCACGGGGGTTTCGTCCTTCATCAGGGCGATGAGGGTGCCGAAGGTGGTGCGGCCGGTGATGAAGGCGCGCGTGCCGTCGATCGGGTCGAGCACCCAGCACAATCCGCCCGTGCCGGCAGCACTCGTGCCATATTCCTCGCCGATGATGCCGTGATCGGGGCAGCGCGCGGCGAGCACGGCGCGCATCGCCTCCTCCGCCGCGCGATCCGCCCGGGTCACCGGGCTCGCATCATCCTTGTCGTCGGTCGCGATGCGGGTGCGGAAATGCGGCCGCACCGCTGCCGCCGCGGCATCCGCAAGGGCCAACGCGACGGCGAGATAATCCGCAGCCTCAGGCATCGAAGCCCCACCCCATGTCGCTCTCCCGGGAAGAATATCCAGCCCGAGACAGAGACCATGCCGCGCCCCGCTCGGCAAGCGCCCGCCCCGGGGAATCGGGGGCTTGGCCGGGGCGCCCTGCCGGATCGGGGCGAGCGGGCAGATCGGGGCGGCCCGCTTGCCGGCCGCGGGCGGAGCGATTACGAGCGCAAGGCAGCGCCCCAGGCACTCTCGCCCGGGGCGAGCCTGACAGAGGACCGGCCGTGGCCCCTATCATCCTCATCCCTGCCCGCATGGGCTCGACCCGCCTGCCCGGCAAGCCGCTCGCCATGATCGGCGGGGAGGCGATGATCGTACGCGTCTGGCGCCTCGCGGTCGCGGCCGCCATCGGGCCCGTGGCCGTCGCCTGCGCCGAAGCCGAGATCGCAGACGCCGTGCGGGCTGCGGGCGGGACTGCGGTCATGACGGAGCCGGACCTCCCGAGCGGGTCGGACCGCGTGCAGGCCGCCCTCGCCGAGATCGACCCCGACGCACGGCATGAGGTGGTGATCAACCTGCAAGGGGATTTCCCGACGCTCGACCCCGCCTTGCTGCGCCAGGTGCTGCTGCCGCTCGCGGATGATGGCTTCGATGTCGGCTCCCTCGTCGTCCCGATCGAGAGCGAGGCCGAAGCGCGCGCGAGCAGCGTGGTCAAGGCCGTCTGCGCCTTCGCCGAGGGTGCGGAGATCGCCGCCGCGCTCTATTTCTCGCGCCAGACAGTGCCCTGGGGCGAAGGGCCGCTCTGGCATCACATCGGCGTCTATGCCTATCGCCGCGCCGCGCTGGAGCGCTTCGTGGCCCTGCCCCCCTCGCCGCTCGAACTGCGGGAGAAGCTCGAACAGCTTCGCCTGCTCGAAGCCGGCATGCGCATCGGCGTCGCGCGCGCGCCGGCCGCGCCCTTCGGCGTCGATACGCCCGCCGATCTCGAACGCGCCCGGAGGATCTTGGCATGAGCACCAGCCGCATCGCTTTCCAGGGGGTTCCTGGCGCCTATTCCGATCTCGCCTGCCGCCGTGCGCATCCTGAGTTGGAGCCGCTGCCGTGCGAGACCTTCGAGGCCGCGATCGAGGCGGTGCGGGAAGGCCGGGCGGAGCTTGCCATGCTGGCCTGCGAGAATTCGCTCGCCGGCCGCGTGCCCGATATCCACGCCCTGCTGCCCGATAGCGGGCTCGCCATCGTCGGCGAGCATTTCGAGCGGGTGGAGCATTGCCTGCTCGGCATCAAGGGCGCGGCGATCGGGGATATCCGGCGCGTCCATAGCCACGCCGTCGCCCTCGGCCAGGTACGCCGGCTGCTGCGCGAGCATGGCATGGAGCCGGTGGTGGAGGCCGATACCGCCGGCAGCGCGGCACTCGTCGCCGGCTGGGGGCGGGTGGAGGACGGGGCCATTGCCTCCGCCCTCGCCGCCGAGCTTTACGGGCTCGAGATCCTGCTGCGCAATGTCGAGGACGCGGCGCATAACACCACGCGCTTCTACATCGCTGCGCGCGAGCCGCGCCTGCCGCCGGCAGAGGCGCCCAACCTCATGACGAGCTTCGTCTTCCGCGTGCGCAACGTGCCGGCCGCCCTCTACAAGGCGCTCGGCGGCTTCGCGACCAATGGCGTGAACATGACCAAGCTCGAAAGCTACATGATCGGCGGGCAATTCACCGCGACGCAGTTTCTCTGCGACGTCGAGGGCCATCCGGAGCATCCGGGCCTGCGCCGCGCGCTCGAGGAACTCGCCTTCTTCTCGCGGGAAATTCGCGTCCTCGGCGTCTATCCGGCGGCCGCCTTCCGCCTTACCCAGGCGCCCAGCGCGGCCGATTAGCCGCGGCGCGGCCGGCGCTTACGCCCGGATCGCCGCCCCGGCCGCCCTGCCCGCCGGCGCCAGCGGGGCCGCGAGGACCGGCGGCCCGTCCGGCATGGGCGCGCGCAGAGGATCGTTCCGCTCCATCCGCCGCGCGATCCGCCCGCCGAGGCGGCGGAACGGCTCCTCGATCAGCAACCAGGTGATGGTGGCGGCGCCGAGCGTCACCCCCATCGTGCAGATCACCCACACCACCGCATCCGTATGATGACCGAACGGCAGCTTGTGGGCCGAAAAGCGTGCCCAGGCGAAGCCGAAGACAGGTTCGTGCAGCAGGTAGAGCGAGAAGGAGATCTTGCCCAGCCAGAGGCAGACCCGCGCGCTCAGCGCCTTGGCGACGATCCCGCTTTCATAGGACAGGCAGAGGATGAGAAGCGCCGCGAAGAGCGCGACATAGGGGCCGCCACCATGGCCCGGCGGCTTCGGAAAGCAGGCGCAGAGGATGATGCCGCCAACCGCGAGACATTCGCCGAGCGTCACCAGCAGGGCCGAGGGGGTGGGCATCCGTTCGCTTGCCAGGCGCAGCATCATGCCGAGCCCGAAGGCGACCACGCCGCGGCCCACCGCGCCGCCGGACCAAGTGTAGAGATCGTAGATCTGGACCTGTTCCTCGACCAGGCCGAGCAGCAGGATGAGCGGCAGCAGCAGGGCAAGCGGGGCCCGCCGGAACAGCATGATGGCGAGAGGAAACAGGAAGTAGCAGGTGAACTCGACCGAGAGCGACCAGGTCACCGCATTCCACATCAGCTTGTGCGAAAAGAAGGGCTGCAGAAGCAGCGCGCAGACCGGCCACCAGGAGAGTTGCTGCGTCGGATCGATGACATCGAAGCGGTAGTAGATGTCGAGCCACAGGATCAGCATGCCGAGCAGCACGGCGACGTGCATGGGATAGATGCGAAAGACCCGCCGGGTCAGGAAGGCGCCGAGATTGCGCCAATCGAGCGCGCGATACACCGCTATCAGAATAAAGCCGCTCAGGATGAAGAAGATATCCACCCCGACATAGCCGTAGAACCACCAGCTGAAATGCGCCCAGATCGTGTAGCCGAGCACTTTCAGTTCAAGCGTATAGTGGTAGAAGGCGACCCAGAGCGCCGCGAAACCGCGGATCGAGGTCAGGGGGATGCTTTCCTTGCGCATCGGGCTGCTCTAGGCTGCGGCTCGCGTGCCGGTCAACAAACATTGATGGCGGGTAAACAAACCTTGATGGCAGCCGCTGCCGCCCGGCAGCGCCCGGCCAGACGCCTCCTCCTCAGCCGCCGAGCGCCCTCTCGCAGGCAAGGCCCCAGCCCAGCAGTTCGGCATCCGCGCCGGGCCGGCCCATCAGCATGAAGCCGGCGGGCAGCCCATCCTTCGGCATCGGCAGGGAGAGGGCGCAGAGATCGAAGAAATTGCCGAAGCTCGTATTGCGCAGAATGAGCTGGTTGATGCGGTAGTACGGCTCCTCCGCCTGCACCGCGGCGATCGGCGGCGCCTCCATCGGCACCGTCGGCATCGCGAGCCACAACCGCTCCGCGGCGAGGCGCGCGGCGAGATCGGCGATCAACGCCTCGCGCCGCCGCAGGCTCGCGATATAGCGCGAGGCCAGAACCTCCCGCCCCGGCAGGATGCGCGCCAGCACCCGCGGATCGAAAGCCTCGGGCGCGGTTTCGAGCGCTTCAGCATGAATGGAGGCGACCTCCGGCAGCACGATCGGGCCAGCCGCCAGCGTTTCGCGCATCGCGGCGATGAGATCCTGGATATCGATCGGCACCCGCCGCGCCCCCGCCGCTTCAAGCCGGCCGAGGCTCTCGGTAAAGGCGGCGAGGATGGCGGGCTCGGTCTCGGCCAGGAACGCGTCCGGCACCGCGAGGCTGAGGCCCGTGAGCGGGCGCGCAGCGAGTGGCCCGAGCGGCCTCTCCGCCATCACCGCATCGGCCGCGATGCAGAGTTCGAGGGAGGGCGCCAGCGGCCCGATCGAATCGAGCGTGTACGAAAGCGGAAAGGCACCCGCGCGGGGGATGCGCCGGCTGGTCGGCTTGAAGCCGACGACGCCGTTGAGCGCCGCCGGGATGCGCACCGAGCCGCCGGTATCGCTGCCGATCGCGATCTCGCCGAGACCGAGCGCGACCGCGACCCCGGCGCCCGAGGAGGAGCCGCCGGGAATGCGGCTTGGATCCCGCGCGTTGCCGGGCGTGCCGTAATGGGGATTGAGGCCGAGGCCGGAGAAGGCGAACTCCGTCATATTGGTCTTGCCGAAAATGACGGCGCCGGCCGCGCGCAGCCGGGCGACGACGGTCGCGTCCCGCTCGGCCGGGGCGGCGCCTCGCCGCATGGCCGAGCCCGCCGTCGTCGGTTCGCCCGCCACGTCGAAAAGATCCTTGATGCTGACGAGACGCCCATCCAGCGGGCCGAGGCTTTCACCCCGCGCCGCCCGGCGATCCGCAGCCGAAGCCTCGGCCCGCGCGCTCGCCTCGTAGAACCTGGTGAAGATCGCGGGGTCCACCGCCCGGGCAAGGGCGAGCACCCGCTCCAACCGATCCTCGCACGTGCCATCCTCAAGCGTCATCCTATCCCCGCTGAGCCGTCGTCTCGCGCAAACCTGCCGAGGCAGGGCCCGGGTGGCAAGGGGCGAGAGCCGCGACCGCAGCACAGATACACCCCTAGACTTAGTGCCCAGGAGATTGCCCTGGCCATTTTGCGAAAGGGTGAGAAGAACACCCACCAAAGGATTAGCCGCAAATATCGGCGCGGCCCTCATGCTTTTGGCTTTCCGCGCGAGAAACTCTGGCTTCCATCGCGGCGGGCGGCTTGCCTGCCGTGGGCTATTATTGCGGCTCCATAACGGAAACCCCGTCTTAGCCGGATGGATAGCGAGAATAGGCGGTTTGGCCGGTCGTTTTGATGCGATATGGAAATAAAAATACTGACTCCCCCCGATCTTCCAAACCCAAAAATGACATTCTCCTGGAGACTGCCATCCGGATGTAACGAATTACGGTGATCAGCCCTATTTGAGGCTTCCGCCAAACTGTCTTAGGCAGCATGAGGGGGTGGTCTAAGCCACAGGACCAATAAGACGTCCGGCCCGTCTAGGCTCAGCGTTCCGGAAGCAGGCAAGAGGTGAGTGATGGATATGACGACCGAGAGCACCCCCATGTTCAACGGAGCGCAGATCGCCGCCGATCGCGCCGCCGCCAACCCGATGCACGCCGCGGCGACGGTGTCCATCGCCTGGATCGACCATTCCCAGCTGACGCGGGAAAGCTTGATCAGCGCCTTGGTCGGCAGCCATCCGGAATTCTCGATCAGTGCTTTCGCCTCCGTGCCGGAATGCCTGGGTCAGCGCGGGCTCGATGCCGATATCATCCTGTTCTACTGTCATTCCGAGGATCACGTGGATCTCGACGGCATCCAGGCGCTGCGGGACAGCTTCCCCGAAACCCCGCTCATCGTCATGTCCGACGCGACGCTCTGCGATCCGCAGACGGTGCGTGAGACGCTCGGCCGTGGCGTGGCCGGTTTCATCCTCACCCGCCGCACCGGGCTGCAGGTCGTCGCTTCCGCGATCAACCTCGTGCATTCCGGCGGAACCTTCGTGCCGCGCGATTTCCTCTTCACCCAGGCGCCAGCACCAGCCATCGCCACCACGCGCAAAGGCGAGGCACGGCATCTGACGCAGCGTGAACTCGCGGTGCTCGAACTCATCCGCCTCGGCAAGCCGAACAAGGTGATCGCCGAGGATCTCGGCATGAGCGCCAGCACCGTGAAGGTGCATGTGCGTAACATCATGCAGAAGATGGGCGTCTCCAACCGCACCCAGGTCGCGCTGTCGGCGCAGCGCTTCGACGGCAGCTGAGCGGCGCGGCTAGCAGTTCTCGGCGGTATGCAGGGTAAAGGCGATCTCGCCCGCCGCGCTCTCCAGCCCGCCGCCGGCAAGACGTTTTAGTATCAGATCGATCGCGCGGCGGGCCTGCAGCTCCGGCGCCTGATCGATCGTCACCGTCATCAATCCTTCCGTGAGCAGCACTGCGGTTTCCTCGGTCAGTTCATGGCCGACGAAGACCGGAGCCGCCAGGGCCGCGGCGGCGGCATGATCGCGCAAGGCCTGGCCCACCCCCTCATTGCCGCCGCCGGTATTGTAGATCGCGACGACCTCGCCCGGCGCACGGCGCAAAGCGTGGGTGACGTGATGGTAGCAGCGCTCCGCCGCGTCATGCGTCGTCATCACCGCCGATGCCGCTATGGCCGGCGCATGGGCCGCGAGAGCCGCGCGAAAACCGTCGATCCTCTGCTTATGCGCGCGAAAGCCCTGGGAGGTCGCGAGGATCAGCGCCTGGCCCCGCGCGCGGGCCATCCGCGCGACGAAAAACCCGGCCGTGCGGCCGGCCTTCGCATGGTCGATGCCGACATAGGCGGTGCGCGGGGCTTCGGGCACATCCGTGACCACGCAGATCACGGCGCGGCCCGCTGCCTCCGCCTCGGCGATGGCGGCGACATTGGCCGCATGCTCCTCGCAATAGATGATGATGCCATCGGCGCGGGAGTGGGCGATCCGCGCGGCGACCCGGGCTGGCTCCGCCATGTCCAAGCCGGAGCGGAGAACCGTGACCGAGCGATCGAGCGTCGCGGCGACCTGGGCGATGGCGCTGTTGAGCCGCCGCATGAAGGGGGTGACCGGCGGCCCGAGCAGAACCTCGATCCGCCGCGCCCGCGCATGCGGCGCCGGCAGGAGGCGCCGCAGCCCGACGGCGCGTGCCGCTTCCAGCACCCGCCGCTCGGTCTCGGCCGAGACGCCGCCGCGCTCGTTCACCACCCGATCGACGGTTGCGATGCCGACCCCTGCCCGCCGCGCCACGTCCACGAGTCCAGGCCGCAGCCGTTCCGGCTTCATCATGCGACGCCCCTCCGCCTCGTCTGCAACAGAGGCCGCATGTCGCCGAGCGGCAAGCGGCAGAGCGGCCGCCGCTTGATGGAAACCCATCAAAAGTGGAAGCCGCCCCGGCCGATCCCTGCGCTATAGCGACGATAAGCGCAGAGAGACGCGGGGAGAGAACGGAATGGCCAGCGCCACCCTGAGGGACGCGCCGCCGCGGCGGGATTACAGCCTGGTGGGGCCGGAAGCCGGGCGCGCGGCGGAGCGCGGCCTCGCCTCCGGCCGATGGTATGCCGCACCGCTGCCGCGCAGGCAGCTCAAGGAACTCATGCGGCGGAAGGACGGGCCGGCGATCCGCGATACCGCGATCTGGCTCGGCCTCATGCTGCTCTGCGCGGGCCTTGGCATCCTCTGGTGGGGGCGCTGGCTCGCCGTGCCCATCTTCATCGTCTATGGCGTGCTCTATGGTTCGGCCTCGGATTCACGCTGGCACGAATGCGGCCATGGCACCGCCTTCAAGACCGGCTGGATGAACGACGCCGTCTATCACCTCGCCTGTTTCATGATCATGCGCGAGCCGACCATCTGGCGCTGGAGCCATACGCGCCACCATACCGACACCATCATCGTCGGGCGCGATCCGGAGATCGCGGCCAAGCGCCCGCCGGATTTCCGTGCCATGCTGCTCAACCTCTTCGCGCTGCAATCGACCGCGACGGCGCTGCGCAAGCTTGCGCTGCATGCGGCGGGGCGATTGACCGAGGAGGAGCGGAGTTTCGTTCCCGGGGCGGAACGCGCCAAGGTCTATCGCATCGCGCGCCTCTACATCGCGATCCTCCTCTCGGTCGGCGCCCTCTCGGTCGCGATCGGCAGCGCGCTTCCCGCGATGCTGGTCGGCCTGCCCACGCTCTACGGCGGCGGGCTCACCATCATCCATGGCCTGACCCAGCATGCCGGCCTTTCCGAAGACGTGCTCGACCATCGGCTCAACAGCCGCACCGTCATGATGAATCCGGTGTCGCGCTTCATCTACTGGAACATGAACTATCACGTGGAGCACCACATGTTCCCGATGGTGCCCTATCACGCGCTGCCGGCGCTACATGCAGCGATCCGGGCGGAGTGTCCGGCGCCCTATCCCGGCATCCTCGCCGCCTATCGGGAGATCATTCCCGCCTTGCTGCGGCAGGCCCGCGATCCGTCCTATTGCGTGCGGCGGGAATTGCCGCCGACCGCGCAGATGCCGGCGATCGACAGCCTGGCCTGAGCCTGGCTGAGCCGGGCGGCCGCCCTCCTGCACCATGCCTTGAGAAGAAAGGGAAATGCCCGATGACGCATTGGGTCGATGCCTGCGCGGTGGATGATATCGAGGAGGAGGATGTCATCCGCTTCGATCATGCCGGCCAGAGCTACGCGATCTATCGGCTGCGGAGCGGCGCGTTCTGCGCGACCAGCGGGTTCTGCACGCATGAAAACGTCCATCTCGCGGATGGGCTGGTGATCGGGCAGACGATCGAATGCCCGAAGCATAATGGCCGTTTCGATATCCCCTCGGGCCAGGCCAAGCGCGCGCCGGCCTGCATCGATCTGCGCAGCTTCCCGGTGAGGATCGAGGGGGATCGCGTCCTTCTCGGTCTCGGCTGAGGCAGGCTTCCCATGCAGGCCGCAGCCGCCGATCGGGGGATCGTCATCATCGGCGCGGGCGAAGCCGGCACCCGCGCCGCGCTGACCCTGCGGGAGCGCGGCTATGCGGGCCGGGTAACGCTCATCGGGGCGGAAAACCATCCGCCTTATGAGCGGCCCCCGCTCTCCAAAGCGGCGCAGACCGCGGCGGCGGTGCCGGGCCCGGTCGTCATCGCCAGCGCCGAGGCGCTCGCGGCGCAGGGGATCGCCTATCAGCCGGGTCTGCAGGCCACCGGCATCGATCGGGAGGAGCGGCGCGTGCATGTCGATCGCGGCGCGGCATTGGCCTATTCCCGCCTGCTGCTGGCAACCGGCGCGCGGCCGCGCCAGCTCCGCCTGCCGGGCGCGGAGGATGTGCCGCTGCTCTATCTCCGCAGCTTCAGTGATGCGCTGGCGCTGCGCGAGAGGCTGCGGGGCGGCGGCCGTCTCATCATCATCGGCGGCGGCTTCATCGGTCTCGAAATCGCGGCCAGCGCCCGGGCACGCGGCTGCGCTGTCTCGGTGGTGGAGATGGCGCCCCGCATCCTTGGCCGCGCGGTGCCGGCCGCGGTCGCGGCGCGCATCGCGGAGCGTCATCGAGGGGCGGGCATCACCCTCCTCGAAGACGCTCGCCTCACGGCGATCAGCCCGCGCGGCGCGGCCGGCGCGGCTGTGCATCTGGCCGATGGCCGGGTGCTGGAAGCGGATAGCGTGGTGGTCGGTATCGGCGCGGTGCCGGAGACCGGCCTTGCCGAAGCCGCCGGGCTTGCCATCGAAAACGGCATTCGCGTCGATGGACGCTTGGCCACGAGCGATCCCGCGATTTTCGCGGCAGGCGATTGCTGCTCCTTCCCGCATCCGGTCTTCGGCGGCCGGCGCCTGCGGCTCGAAGCCTGGCGCAATGCGCGGGATCAGGGCCGGCACGTGGCCGGCACCATGCTGGGCGAGACGGCGGATTACGCCGCCATTCCCTGGTTCTGGTCCGATCAGCTCGGTGAGACGCTTCAGATAGCGGGGCTGCCGGATGAGGGGGATGAGACGATCATCCGCGATCTCGACGGCATGCCGTTCCTGTTTCATCTCAAGGCCGGTCGTCTGGTTGGCGCGAGCGCTTACGGGGTTCTGGGCGAGGTTGCGCGGGATATCCGGCTCGCGGAGATGCTGATCGCCGCTTCTGCGTCACCGGATCGCGCGGCGCTGGCCGATCCTGGCGTGAAGCTGAAGAGGTTGCTTGGGTCTGATTGTTTGTAGGTTTGGTTGCGGGGACAGGATTTGAACCTGTGACCTTCAGGTTATGAGCCTGACGAGCTACCGGGCTGCTCCACCCCGCGGGG